>JAZDKD010000507.1:0-6436 GCA_043803345.1 Pseudomonadota bacterium | reverse complement strand
CCTCGATACAGGGCAAGTGCGCTCCATTAATCCAATTCTTTTGAACGGTCGCCATTACAGATACTTGAGTAAAAAGTTAGACACCCAATTGAATGATGGAGATTTCTTGAGCATCTTCCCTCCAACTATGGGCGGCTAGGCGCCAAGGATTCCTGACGCAGGAGTCAACTTGTCAAAATATTTCTTCATTTTGAAACAATCGCTTCGAAAAAAAAACTCTCCTTGTCCTAAATGAGAAATCATTCTCATGCATGGTGAATGATCGACGAAACTACAACCGGTTTGAAATGAATTGCCCGGTTGCCATTTGCAATGCTGGCTTAATGTTCGCGCAAATGTCACGTCACATTCAAACCCGAACTTTTTCACCCAGCAATTGATTGCTGTCCAGTTTCACACACCGAATACTTCGAAACTTATATTGCAACCACTATTGAAGATTCGACTTTAAAATGCGGTGGAGGATTGCGGTTATCTCATTGTTCATTTTTGCCAGAACAGCTATCATCTTCTTTTGAATACGATTCCCTTTTTGAGGTAACTTGTAATACAGACCAACGCCTAGACATGATTTTCTGGCAATAACTTTTGCGCCGTTTACCACGTAATCCGGAAGTGACATCAGTTCGGTAACTGGAGTTTATCGATGGCAGGTGAAAACGTCAGCGATTTCGTCGTCGATATCGATATTGGCGGGACTTTCACCGACACAGTCGTCTCAGTGAACAACGTCGCAAGATTCTTCAAGGTCGACACCATTGCTCACGAGTTGAGTCAGTGCCTGCAAAACGCGTTTGAAAAGGTCATAGCATCCTACAACATTGCTGATTTGCGAACTTTTTTGGTCCGGACGAGAGTAATCCGACTGTCAACAAGCCTTTCGACCAATATTCTTGTTGAACGTAAAGGGGCTCAGTGCGGCCTAATTGTTACTCGAGGAATGAGTGTTCGCTATTTGAGTCAATATGCGGCGTCTGGTGCCCCGGTACCCCTCGTGTTTGAAAACATGGTTGCGGAAATTGACGCTGACCACGATTCTGTCTGTGACGACCTGGAAGATCAAGTGCGAGAGCGAGTCCGGTTGTTGGTGGAACGAGGCGCCGCCACAATTATTGTTAGTCTGTCTGGCACTGAGTTTTCGACTGATCGTGAGTATCAGGTAAAGGAGATCATTTCAAAGTATTATCCTCGTCATTTTATGGGTTCCGTACCCGTGCTTTTGGGTGCGCAAGTTAGCTCAAGCGCTGACTTTCTTGAACGAACCAACATGGCCGTCCTCAATGCGTACTGTCGCCCGTCAATGGCCAGCCGCTTTCTTAAGATCGAAGAATTTCTTCGCGTCAACGGACATACCCACCCTCTCTTGGTCGTTAATTCGAGTGGCGCAAGCGCCAGAGTCGCTAAGACAAAAGCTATACACACCATTGATTCTGGCTCGACAGCAGGCATATTCGGGATCCATCGCTTGATACGTGGATTCCGCCTAAACAACGTTGTTTCAGTTGACATAGGTGGGACTACGACTGAAATCGGCTTGCTGGTGGATAGGAAGATAAAGAGGGCTGAACCTTCCATCCTCGAGGGATTGCCGGTAGATTTGTCGCGACCGTTAATCGCTACTCTCGGTATCGGTGGCGGTTCAGTCGCTCATTTGGATCCCAATGGAGACCTTGCAATCGGTCCTCATAGCACAGGGGCGTTTCCAGGCCCGGCGTGTTATAACTTGGGTGGAACTGATCCCACTTTAACAGATGCATACCTCGTTTTGGGGTACCTTGACCATAACTATTTTCTCGGTGGTCAAAAAACCCTCAATAAGGGAGCGGCCCAAAAAGCGATTGAAAACAAGCTGGCATTATCACTTGGGCTTTCATGTTACGATGTAGCTCTAGCCATTGTCCAGAAGGCTGCTCAAAGAATAGAAGTTACGATTAGGAAACTACTGCAAAAGGTCAACTTGATCCCTTCGGAAGTGTCACTGGCGGCAATAGGAGGCGGTGGCGGGTGCATGGCGGCAATGCTCGCTAATTTTATGAGCTTCCCCGAAACCTATGTGTTCAGGCAAGGGGCTGTTTTCGGAGCCTACGGGACTGGCGGAATGGATGTCGTGCACACTTACGAGATCAGGCTTGACCTGTCCGGTTTCTTCGATACCAATTGCTGGGAAGAAAATTGCCGTGAGCTAAATTCATCCGTGGCGGACCTTCAGCGGAATGCTTGTAACGACATGCTAGGAGAAGGTTTTACGCCTGGAGATGTCCATTTTGAACTCGAAATCGAACTTTACAACCCTGTGTCTGGATCTCCATTCAAAATTGCGACACCCCATCCATTTGTCTGGCCAGGCAAGGATAGAGAACTTATGTTGCGATTAGCCCACGAGAAAATCGGCGATGTCGGCAATTCCAAATTCAGTAAAATTCGGCTGTCACGTCTGTTCCTGAGCGCAAGGGCTGGAGTCCCGCATTCCAACATCGTTAGTCCGCGTTTGGATTCCAGGTCCCCAAATCCTCACAAACACCCTCGAAAAATCTACGTCGGACAGGACACATGGCAGGAATCAAGAGTCTGTGAATGGGATTTTCTTTCTACGCCGGCAACCTTGCTCGGTCCGGTTATACTTGAAAGCGCCGATACCACGATTGTGATTCCGCAGGGTATGGTAATTGAGCTGGATGAACTCTACAATGGAATCATTAGGAAGTGCAAAAATGAAAGTTAGAATCACCGAGTACCTCAATATTGACCTTAACAATGACACCTGGTGCTGCAATAGTTGCGGCGAGGAACTCTACTCAGCTCGGGACAGCTATAAGAAAGGCTGCCTTATTTCAGAAAAAGATCCTGGATCTATTTACCAACCGGTTATAGAAGGCTCATTTACCTTTGCTCCGGATCCGGAATGGATAAGGATAGTAGAGTTTTACTGCCCAAGATGTGGCACGATGATTGACAATGAGTTTCTACCCCTTGGCCATCCAATAACCAACGACATTGAACTCGACCTGGAAAGCTTGAAAAGACGTCACCAGGGTTAATACAAGTGAATTCTGTGTGGTCAAACAGCATTGATGTGGACGTTGGAGGAACCTTTACCGATTGTGTGGTTACCTTTCGTAACCGAACTGCAGGCATAAAGTCTCCAACAACAAGTTTTGATCTTTGGGTGGGATTTTTCAGGGCTCTCAATGAAGCTGCTAAAACCCTTGGTACACCACTTAACACGCTCCTGGAACAGACCGACGTTGTCCGCTATTCTACCACATTGGCTATAAACAAGCTTTTGGAACGAAAAGGCCCACGACTGGGGCTTATAACGACAGAAGGCTTTGAAGATTTTGTCCTGATTGGCAAAGGGGCTCAGTGGGATGATGGCTTATCTAAAGCTGAAAGCAGAAATTTGCCCGAGGTGAATAAGCCTGAACCGCTTGTTCCCAGAGAGCGAATTGTAGGAATAAAAGAGCGTTTGGACCATCTTGGACGAATTCTGCGTCCTCTGGATGAAGAAGATCTACGACGAAAACTGGGAATCCTCGTAGATCGAGGGGTGGATGCGGTTGTGGTCTCACTGTTGTGGTCTTGCCGCAACCCGGTCCACGAGTTGCGTGTAAGCGCGATTATCGAAGAAGATTATCCCGAAGCGTGCCTCGGTCATTTCCCGGTGGTCCTGTCACATCTTGTTCAGCCCAAGAAGGGGGAATACCAGAGAACAATAACTGCCATCGTCGATACCTACCTGAAGCATTCCATGGATCAGGATTTGGCGAGCCTCAGGAGGGAACTGCGAGAGATGGGATATGCCGGTCCTCTCCTGATGGCGCACAATTCAGGCGGACTGGCCGAACTTACCAAGACACGAGCTATTGATACTTTCAACGGAGGCCCTATCGCAGGGATTGTCGGCAGCCAGGAAATAGCAAAATTATATGGTTTTGACAATGTAATTACGACGGATATGGGGGGCACCAGTTTTGACATGGGTATTATTTCTGGCGGATATCCACACTTCTGCGAGGCCCCGCTTATCGACCGTTGGACTGTGAACGTCACGATGGTCGAAAGCAAGTCCATAGGCGCTGGCGGCGGTTCTATCGCATGGATAAACCAAGCCGTTGAAAATAGGCTGGAAATCGGCCCAAGAAGCGCCGGCGCCCTTCCCGGGCCAGCATGCTACAACTTGGGTGGAACCGAACCAACCGTAACTGATGCCGACGTGTTACTCGGCTATATAAATCCGGATTATTTCCATTCCGGGAGAATTGTCCTTGATCGTAAACTGGCGCACAAGGCAATTCTGGAAAAAATTGCCAGACCTCTATCCATGGATGTGGAAGAGGCCGCTATTAGTATTAGGAAGCTCGTGGATGGCAGCATGGGCAACTCCATATTCAAGGAAACCGTCCTTCACGGTCATGATCCAAGGGAATTCATCCTTTTCAGTGTAGGAGGCGCTGGTCCTACGCACTGCTGCGGCTATGCAAGGAGTGGCCAGATCCAGCGCCTCATAGTGTTTCCATTTTCACCAATGTTCTGTGCTTTTTCAGGTTCATTGATGGACATCAGGCATGTCTACGAACTTTCGACCAGGCTGCCCGTCTTAAAACCCGGCGACAACGAACCCATACTAGACATTGACGCCTTTAACAGGACGGTAGATCGATTGATTAACGAAGCAATTTTAGTAGCCAAAGGGGAAGGGCTGAAACCTGATCGTTTATTCTTTACGCTCGAACTTGATATGAAATATGGTGGGCAATTGAGCCTCAAGAGGACTACGAGTCCCCGATTGAAACTCTCAACTATGTCAGAGGCTTTTGATCTCCTAAAATCTTTCGCCGTAGATTATAGCAAGGCTTTTAGTGAAGCGGGCTTATACCCGGAAGGTGGAATCAGCATAGAAAACTTCGTGCTCCATGCAGTTTATTCATTAAATGCCCCTACTTTCCGAAAATTCAGGTTTTGTTCTTCAAAGCCAAATTCCTCGGCGCAAAAGGGCTGGCGCATGGTATTGTGGGGGGAAAAAGACGGATACAAGAAAACTCCAATTTATGAGTACAGCGCTCTAAAGTGCGGGAACATAATTCAGGGCCCCGCAATAATCGAAGCGGCCCATACCACTTTTGTGCTTCCAGTCTTTGCGAAGCTTCACATAGATAGTTACATGAACAACGTAATAGAATTGAATTAGATCCGTCGTTGAGGGCAAAATGATTCTGGATATGAGATTTACGGAAAGGCTTAAACCGGAAGCCCTGGATGACCGTGAACTAGCATTCTTGGACAGTATAGATCGTATAGACTTTGAAATTGTCTCTGAAAAGCTCAACATGATTGTCGAGGAAGCCAAAGATGTTTTTGTTAGAAGTGGCGTATCCAGCATGTTACGGTCAGGAGATGTTGCGGTTGGTCTATACACGGCCAAAGGTGACATGGTTACCGCCGCTTGCGGGTCTTACCTTTACGCAGTCTGCGGCCAACCTCAAATCAAGTATATTTGCTCCAAATGGAATACAGGGCGGGGGACCCGCGTCAGGCCAGGTGATATATTCTACGCTAACGACGCCGTTTACGGGGGAGTGCACAACCCTGATCAGTTTGCTTTTATGCCTATTTTCTTTGAAGACAGGCTGCTCGCCTGGACCGCCGCAGCATGTCATCAACCTGAGACAGGAGCCTGTGAACCTGGCGGAATGCCTGTCACTTCAAGAACTCGCTATGACGAAGGACTGAAGTTGAGCCCTATTCGGATCGGGGAAAACTTCCGCCTTCGGGATGACCTCCTGGAAATGATGGCCAACATGGTCTCTAGAGCCCCCCATATGCAACTCATAGATCTGCGGGCAAGAGTCCTGGCATGTGATCGAGTCCGAATTCGGGTTGAGGACCTAGCCAAAGGGAAAAGTCCAGATTTCCTTTTGGGAGTTTTTAACAAGATTTTGAAAGTCACTGCGCACGCCGTGAAAAACCGAGTGGCCAGCTGGGTGGACGGATCTTTTCGAGGTGTTGTTTTTATGGATCACGTAGGCCTGGACGAAGGTCTGGTCAGGGGCGCCTGTACGCTGACAAAAAAAGGGGACAAACTGACCTTCGATTTTTCTGGCACATCCCCGGAAACGCCGGGACCTTATAATGCGTTTAAACATACCATGGTAGCCCATAGCGCAATGTATCTGTACGGTTTCCCTTTCAATGACTTGCCCGTTTCCGCTGGTATATGGGAGCCAATTGATTTTATTGTTCCGCGAGGCACGTGCCTCAACGCTAATCCAGAGGCTGCCGTGGCAAATTCAGTATTGGTTTGCAGTCTGGCAATGTGCCTGATCCATTTGACTATGTCTAAACTGCTTTTCGCTTCAGGGTGCGTTACACAGGCGACAGCCCCCTTTGGAAATAATGGTGACGCCTATGTGATGTCCGGTGTCAACCAGTGGGGCAT
>JAZDKD010000506.1:0-3041 GCA_043803345.1 Pseudomonadota bacterium | reverse complement strand
GGGAGCTGATAATGGAATTGGACTGGCATTGGCTGTGGCAACAATGATGGATCCCGACTTGGAGCATGGACCGGTGACAATTTTAGTTACCGTGGATGAAGAAACCGGAATGACCGGGGTAAAAACATTGGATCCTCGTTTAATTCCGGAAACCGGAATTTTGATCAATCTCGATTCGGAGGAAGGTTCTGTGAAAATTTGTATCGGTTGTGCTGGAAGTGCGGATACGGTAGCCTCTTTCCCAATTGGTGATCGCGAAGCTCTGCCGGAGGGATATACATTGATGGACTTGGAACTCAAAGGATTTCCGGGAGGCCATTCGGGCGTGGAAATCCATGATGGCAGAGGGAATGCCATCAAATCTATGGCAGATTTGCTTTCGCGTTTACAAGAGGCCGCCGGTGATTTGCGGCTTGTAAAGATTGGCGGTGGAGAAAAGAGAAATGCAATTCCATCCAAGGCTCGTGCAACAATTGCTGTTCCCGGAACTGCTCTCGCCAATCTCGATGTGGTGCTTAAGACTTTTGTGGATGAATTAAAGAGAGGGGAAGAAGTGCCTAATCCGGATGTTACCGGTGAACTGCTTGGAAAGAATGCGCAAAAAGTTGAGGCGAGTTTGATCCCTACTGAGTCAGTGGAATTAATTGGCGCTTTAAGTTCTGAGTTTAAAGCTAGATTACTTGGCGTTATCGCTGACACTCCGACTGGGCCTTTTAGTAGCGCAGAGCTTCCAAATGTTGGGAATCTTGTTACCTTGTCTAATAATTTAGCAATAGTGGCAACGGAGGCTGAGAGTGTAGACGTTACGTCAATGACTCGCGGGGCTGATATAGAAGAGTTGAGAGCAAAACTTGTTGAACTCCGAGAAATGTGGGTTTCAAATGGCGCTTCTTTGAAAGAGGAGGAAGAACCAACTTCAGGATGGCTGGAGGATCCCACCCAATCTACCGCGGTTTCTATTGTTACGGAAGCTGTTAGAAAGGCCGCAGGAAGCGCGGAATGGATGGCTTATCATGCCGGCCTTGAGGCAGGAATAGTGACAGGAAAAGCAAAAGGTGAAATGTCCGCAGTCGCTATCGGCCCGCGCATAAAGGGAGCCCACACTCCACAAGAGCGCGTAGAATTACAGTCTGTTTTTGATGAACTTGTGGCTTTGCGTGAAATTTTCGCGCAGGTTGTGGGTCGGACAGCTAGGGCGGAGTAGAGGGCTTTATAAGCCAAAATCTCTGGGGTTTTGCACTAAACGTGCGAACAAGCTATATTAAAGTTATGAAAAAACTTATTTCAATTTTAGCGTTGATCTTCACGGTTCTCTTTTTAGTTGGTTGTACGACCGACGAAATATCGTCAAATCAGTCGTCTACGCCTACGCCGGTAGTTTCGGAAGAGGCAACTTCGGACAATGTTGTTTTGGCTAAAGAAACATTCTCGTCTGGCTTGGGGGCTTGGTATGAGGAGACGTGGTATGCAAAAAAAGATTCCGGCGGAGAGGTAATGGTAGATGATAGCGGCCTGACCTTCAAGGGGGTACAGTCGAATTCCAGAAGCGGGGTCATGTTGGATATGAATCGTGACGTGAGTGAGTTTAGAAGGCTCAATCTCGAAGTAATTATAGAGGCTGATATACAAACCCTTGAGGGTACCGGCTTTCAGGGACGTGAAGCGCCAGTTGCGGTTGTCGTGAGTTATCAGGGGGTTGATGGAAGTGAACACAGAGCGCTTGGCGAAGACCCGAGTGCTGCCGGCCAAATGTTTTGGCGTGGTTTTTATTATTTGGATCCTACAACTAAGCAGTCTGGTATTATTAATGGCGTGAAGGTGCCGCAAGGCCAGCCTTATACATTCAAATTTGATTTAATGAGCTTAAATCCTAAGCCTCAAAAGATTTATTTTGTCGCTCTTGAAGGCGCCGGGTGGAAGGAGCGAGAGGGCAAGGTCCGCTCGATTAGTATTGTTGGGGAAAAATAAAAGGTCGGTGAATTTTTAAACCCGTCGAATTCGGCGCGTTTAAGATTTCGTGAAACATACGAACTCAGATATAGTATTTAAGTTCATGACTAAGAAAATTAAATTACAAATAGCTTCTGATTTACATCTTGAATTTCAGGATAATAAAAAATGGCTTGAGGAGAATCCGTTGGTTCATGCAGGCGACATTTTACTGCTTGCGGGAGATATCGTCGTTGATAAACACAAAGAAAAAGCGGAGAAATTTTACGATTTTGTTGAGCGGGATTTTTCTAATGTTATTTCCGTGATGGGCAATCATGAATTTTACCGTGGTGATGTTTCTTACGCGTATCCGAGTTATTTTAAGCAAATTACTGAGAAGCACGTTAAATTGAATAACAAGAGCGTTGTTGTTGATGGCGTTAAATTTATAGTGAGTGTTTTGTGGAGTTTTGTTTTACCTCAGCATACGGCTGCGGTTTGGGATACTATGAACGATTATGCATTGATTAGCACAAAAGATGCGTATGGAATAAAAGTTCCTTTAACTGTTGAAGCTACTAATAAATACCATCAGATTTCTCTTGATTTTATTAAGGATGAATTGGGTAAACCTTTTGATGGGAAAGTTGTGATAATGACTCACCATCTTCCCAGTTACAGGCTTATTAATCCCAAACATGCCGGGAATCCTGTGAACTGCGCTTTTGCCACGGATTTGGATGAATTTATAGAGTCGAATCCGCAAATAGCGCTTTGGGTATGTGGGCATTCTCACGAATTCGCTGATGTGGTCATTGGCTCAACTAGGGTAGTTGCGAATCCTCTTGGATATGTTTGCGAGAATGAACACCAGGGGTTTAAGAGGGATTTTTGGGTGGAGGTTTAGTTTGATTTTGAGTTTATCGCGCTGACGTACGCGCAATAATCACACTCCTCCCCTGCCTTCGGGATCTTCTTGCTCTTCAGGCATTTGTGGAGGGCTTTGATTGTGCCCTCGACCCAAGAGTCGTCGCCCTTGTACGGGATGAGTTTGATGTCGAATTCGAGTTTGCCGTCAAAGGCTTTTTTGTCGGTGATGCCGTTGCAAT
>JAZDKD010000505.1:0-2181 GCA_043803345.1 Pseudomonadota bacterium | reverse complement strand
TTTTTCTATTTCCTGCTCTATAGGGGTGCGTTCTTTCTTGCAGTTGCGAAACATCGGCTGGAGAGCAAACACATGAGGAACATTGTCAGAGACCAGTGTTGAATGGAAAATAGCCATTACATCCGACACCTGTCGGACATTGTTTTTCAAATATTCCATCATCTCCGGGGTGGGATCCTGAGGATGCGCTGCAAAACCCCTGTTCTCCATAAGAATACCAGGACCTTCCCCTTTGTTCATTGCAAGCCAGGTAAAAAAGTAGGTGTTTCGTTTTAGCCACAAAGTGATGTAATTCAACAAACCCTTGGGGCCCATGTCCATGACCTCGGTGATAACCTCGTAATAAGGCCCCTCTGTGAAGTAATTCCAGTCCTTCAGGGGACGAGCGACTGTGTGCACTTCATTTGCGCCGTCAAGTGAAATTATCAAATCGGGATTATATAGCCGAAGTTTTGACAGATACCGCATAAGATTGTTCTGGTAAACAAAACCAGCGACCCCGGCATTAATAACTCGGACCCTTTTCCCGTCAAGCTTCTGCCTGATCTCGGGGTCCGAGTTCATAAGTTCCTGAATAATGTGCGGGATAGTCCACCTGAATGTGACCTCGTAGTAGTCGCAGATAGCGTCGGAAGGAGGCACCGGCCCTCTACCATAAACGACTGAAGCCCCGGTAACTATGACCCTGTATTCGTCTTTGGGCTTTTCTACGGGAGTTTCTTCGAAGTCTTTGAAACTTTGTTCATTAATGTATTCAAAGGCGTTTCCCAACTTGGTGTTTCTTACAGCGGCAAAGCCAGGGGTTGGTTCATATCCGTATTGTGGGGCAACCGTCTGGGAGCTCCTTCTGGCAAGATCCATATCCCGACCTTTATAAGCTTGACCCAAAGGAGAGTCCTTAACTTTAAGGTAAGCGTAATATTCAACCCCACCAATAACACCAGCGATAATTGCCAGAACAAATACTATATACAAGGTTAAAAAAATAATTTTTGTGAAAAGACCAATCGGTGTATTTTTTTCTATTGAACTCAATTCGCTTTCTCTTATTCAAATTAGTCGTTTTTGAGGCGCTCTCGATCAATTGATAACAAAACTGACCAAAAGCGCCTCCTAAATCTATAAACAACAATGTCGGCATTGTTTCAAAAAACCTCATTCATTGTGACAGCTCGATTCAATGCCACAATGACATCACCGCTCCTTTTAAAAAAGTGTATAAATGAAAGGAGCCGCCGCTGGTGAAAGTGATGCGAGCACAATGAATCCTGACAGGATCACTAGCACGATGAGAATGGGGGCCAACCAAAATTTCTTTCTAACTTTCATGAAATCCCAGAATTCCTTTATTAATGACATAGCCGCTTCCTCCTTGGACGCATTCCATTAATCAAACTTGGTTTACGTAGTCCTTAAAAAGGCTTGCTACGAGTTTATATATTATTTATCCACACTGATGTTAAAACTGCCTCTCGTATCTCTCGACACTGGTTTCCGTAGGCTGTTCCCTCTTTTGCCAGTAAGTCTTTTGGTTTGTGTTCATCTGACGCTCCATTGGGTCCTTAGCGAACAAACGCATCAACAAACCGGTAGGAGTCATAACAAAAATGAATATCAATGTGAGAATAATCCTCGAAACAAAATATCCAAGAATAATTGCAAAGGTTATCCAGGCCCTATAAATAAATCTGAATAGAGGCGGAACAAGCCTCATGACAAATAGAGCCGTTCCAATCCCAATCCACACGTACCCATTGGACGACTCTTTCCAGTAGAGCAAGTAAGAGCCGACAAGGGCAGAAAATATTAGGAAGATCAACGCAAGCGTATTCAAATCCCTTTTGGTAGGCTTACGATAACCGGCTTTGATTTCATCCCGGATCTCTTTGATAATCTTCATGTGTGTTTGTTAACTCCGAATTGGGTTGGTAAATCTAATCAAGTTCATACTGCGAACGCCAGTCATCGTCATCCTTCAGTTGAGGCTGATCTTTCTTGTCCAGGAGATATGACCCCAGAACCAGGAAGTCCATCTCTGTGCGCATAAAACATAGATACGCGTGTTCCGGACTCATCACTATAGGCTCTCCTCGAACATTGAACGACGTGTTGACAATTACAGGGCAACCGGTTTTTTCAAAAAATTTTGATATCACTTCATGATATTTAGGATTAGTTTCT
>JAZDKD010000504.1:0-3362 GCA_043803345.1 Pseudomonadota bacterium | reverse complement strand
GATTACCAACGGATCGATTTCAAAACCGAGGATTGGACGCCCGAAAAAAGATGGAGCGACCGTGTAACCATAGAGGAAAATCTGATCCGTGCTTGGTGGCAACTCGTAGAAAGATACATGAAGCTCGCCGAACGCCCGTTTTCTCTCGATGAGGCCACCATGAGGAGGGAGGACCAGCCCCCTGATTACATTTCTTTCCGCGAAGCGGTCATTAACCTGCTGATGCATCAGGATTACGGCGATCATACCAGGCTGGCCTATATTCAACTATTTCGTAACAAAAGCGTCTTCTGGAATCCGGGAGATGCGTTTTATACCCAAGATCAATTGCTCGACCCCGGCGCCAAGGCTGTCCGTAACCCCAGTATTGTGAACGCATTTCGCAGAATAGGGCTCAGCGACCAGGCAGGGACCGGTATTCGCGCTATCTTCAGCAGCTGGCGCAGACTTGGCCACGTGCCTCCTGATATTCACAATGACAAGGCGGAAAAAACCTTCGAACTGCTTCTCCGGATGGAGCCGCTGATATCGGAAAAGCAACGGATTGTTCAGACGACCCTGGGAGTCCCCCTTTCTGAAGCGGAAGCGAATGTTTTTGCCTATGCTTGCCAAAAGGACAAAATAACCGTGACTGATGTCCGTGCCTTGACAGGCGGTACGCCGGCTGAAGCCAAGACCATCATTGACCGGCTCGTCTTACAGGTGCTTCTCAAACCCATAGATCCTGATGCGGGCATCTACGAGATCACGGATCACTTGAAAGAAAAGGTTGCGGACTTGACTACTGCGCAAGTCGAAGTAAAAACACCCGACTTGTCCAGGGGGGAGGTAAAAACATTACAAGAGCTTCACGATAAACAGTGGATCGTTTTAGCGTCATGCGATGTCCCCCGAACGCTCAAGGAGCTCATGGATGCCACCGGCATGGGATCGCGAGGTTACTTCGTTGCCAGGTATTTAAAACCTCTCTTGGATGCCAAACTGATTCAGATGACCAATCCCGAAAAACCGAGAGCAGCGAACCAACGATATGGTCTAACAAAAATGGGTGTGGAATTAAATACCTGGCATCTGGAGCATCCCGAAGAAACAGAGAAACCTGATGGCCATGGTTGAACTTGTCCAGTGGACAAGTATGCCGTTGCACATGTGACTTGTTCAGTGGACAAGTCTCTCACTTGGTCATCTCCGGACTGACCAAGTTCATAAGACTCATAGCCGGACATGGTCACTGACCAAGTGGGGCAAGAGATGAAGGCGTGGGTGAAAATAGCGACTTCACGACGATTAATTGGCTGGATGTTATTGATTATTAAGGAATTTATTCATGAAAAGAAATAATGAGCATAAAACGCCCGAGCAATCGGATATTGGCCTGCCCTCCACCTCCGTTCCGTCCGGGCCGGTAGAATGCCTCGGCATGACCTTTCCCACTGACGATGAACGCCGCAAGTATTTTTTGGAAAAACTAGCGGAAAAACTCAAAGATCCGGAATTTCGTAAGATCGAAGGATTTCCCATTGGCGAGGACGAAGACATCCTCGCTCTGTCTGATCCGCCTTACTATACCGCTTGTCCCAACCCTTGGCTTGCGGATTTCGTTAAGTTCTACGGCCGCTCATATAATCCCAAAGAAAAGTACCACCGCGAGCCATTCGCCGCCGATGTCAGCGAGGGGAAAAATCACCCTATCTACAATGCCCATTCCTACCATACCAAAGTACCGCACCGAGCTATCATGCGATACATCCTTCACTATACGGAACCGGGCGATTTGATATTCGATGGATTTGCGGGCACAGGTATGACTGGCGTTGCCGCTCAGTTGTGCGGTAACCGTGATGAAGTGCAGGCTCTGGGCTACCGTATTCAGGAAGATGGGACCATCCTGGATGAGCGGGGACAACAGTTTTCTAAAATAGGGGTTCGGCGAGCTATCTTAAATGATCTTTCTCCTTCGGCCACGTTCATAGCCTACAATCAGAATTCCCCCATTGACACTGCAGCAATGGCATCAGCCAGCAAGATATTACTTGAAGAGTCCAAGCAACGGGTAGGAAGCCTTTACTGCCTTAATCCCAAGAACAAATCAGGAGATATCATTGATCATGTTGTGTGGTCTGAAGTTTTGATATGTGCAAGCTGCAACAAGGAATTCGATTTTTGGACTGGTGGCGTTGATAAAAGAACCAATTCAGTGAAAGATATTGTCACTTGCCCACATTGTGGCTCTGAACAGAAAAAAAGGGAACTAGATCGTGCTCAGGAGAAGCTTTTTGACCCAAATCGGAATGTCGTGATTCAAGTCGCAAAATACTTACCCGTACTCGTCGAAACACTGTCAGCTCGCTCAGAAAGAGAATTAAGACCGAACGAAGCCAACGATTCTCACTCCCTCGAGGAGATGGATATTGCGTCTTGGTTTCCCACAACAACGATAGAGAAGGACATCGACCTATGGTACGAGCGTGATTATCGTACATTAGGTCTACTCTCGGTAGATCGTTTTTATACCAGAAGGAACCTTGCTGTCTTGGCCGATCTCTGGTATCGCGTGTCAAATATCTCGGATCGCCGCACGCGGAATGCAGTTCGATTTGCACTAAGCGCGATGTTAGTAAATCTTAGCCGCATGAATCGATGGCGTCCAGGAGTTTCATTTCCATACAATCCTTTGAGTGGAACGCTCTATATTCCATCTCTATCAGTAGAATCTAATGTTCTTGTCGGCGTAGAAAATAAGATAAAGCGCCTATCCAAAATATGGCGCGCTGTTCAGCTTACCGGTGGCCAGTGTATCACAACCCAATCAAGTACTAATCTCAGATCTCTCCCTTCTGATTCAATTGACTATGTTTTCATAGATCCACCGTTTGGAAGCAATATCATTTACTCTGACCTCAGTATTCTCCACGAGGCATGGCTCCGTCTTGAAACGAATACCGAGGAAGAGGCCGTCGTACACCGGCGCAAGAAGAAAGATAATAGAACGCTAGATGGATACCGTAAATTGATGGTTGATTGTCTACGTGAAATTTTCAGATGCTTAAAACCTGGCAGGTGGATCACTATTGAATTTTCCAACACTCGCGCGACCGTTTGGAATGCTATTCAGACGACTCTTCAGGAGGCCGGTTTCGTTATCGCTAACGTAGCCGCGCTAGATAAACAGATGGGAAGTTTTAAGGCTGTTACAACCCCAACTGCCGTAAAGCAGGATCTGATTATTTCCGCCTACAAGCCAAACGGCGGGCTGGAGTCACGTTTTGCTAAAAAGGCAGAAACTGAGGACGGTGTCTGGGAATTCATCCGAACACATCTTGGGAATTTGCCGGTTGTAAAGCCAAAAGGAGGCCAACTGG
>JAZDKD010000503.1:0-3114 GCA_043803345.1 Pseudomonadota bacterium | reverse complement strand
AATATTTGCATAACGTGTTTTTGCTGTCAGGAGATTTGCCCTGAACAGGCAATGACATTGAGTTAATCGCTAATGCAAATATAGCGCTTCAGAGGTTATTTTTGACTTAAATTCAGTCTGATAATTTTAATTCTTACCTTTACTTGCCGTCAGATATTCAAAATAGCCTACCAATTCCATTGGCCGGTGGAAAGTTTTTGACAGTTGAATATTGAAGTCCTATGATATCAGCCAATGTATGAGTATCTTTGGCTTGAATCCGAATCATGGTGTTAGATTGACTCGGAATTGCCAAGTGATTTTAGGTTCAAGTCGGGTATTTGAAGTTTGAACCAAGGCTCTCCAAGTTAATCCCTGCGACCCTTTGGCCGCAAGGTTCCTCCGCTAAGGAGGACGCGCGACGCCTGACGCTCTTTGAGACTGCCAAGTAGCCGCTTCCCTATTTTTATATAGGCGCCAAATTTTCTTGTTTTTGATAGTTAGATTTTCCAACAACGGAGGCTATCAGATGAGAACGGCGGAATTGCACTCGTGGCATTCTTTGTTGAGGCCGCTTTATGGCATACCACGGCTTCGGTGGTTGAGACCTGGCGGTTGCTGGTCTTCACTTTCAGGTCGACGCTATAAGCCTGGTTCACGATCACATTTGGGACGGTACTTCACTTCTCCTACACAAAGCCATTCGTAAATATCTGAGAGACAACTATCGCGTTCTTGACCTTGGGACCGGACACATAGGCCTTCTGGCCATTTATTGCTCCCGCATACGTCAAGTCCATGTCTTGGCCGTCGATGTTAATGATGAATTTATTCAAAACGCAAGGATAGTGGCTGAGGCCAGCGACGCTACTACCGTTGAATTCCGGCAGAGCGACTGGTTTTCAAATGTTGACGGAGCTTTTGATTTGATTTTCGGAAATGTTCCCTACATTCCCACGGACGTAGGCGCTGCAAGCGAACATTCCCAAGAGCATCCGGAGATATGGGATGGTGGCCACGATGGTCTGGAACAAACTCGAGCCATTCTGGACAATGTGGGCAGCTTCCTTCTGCCAGAAGGGACACTACTCCTCGGCATCGACGCCGATTATGTTCCCAGACGCGCGACCTTGGGTCTCCTTGAAGAGTCTCATGACCTTGAACTTCGCAGAGTCCTAAAGTCATGGATTTCGCAGAGCGAAGTTTATGTGATTGCTCACAAACAACTGAACCATTAGATTGCCCGAAGTAGTCGTCTTTGCTCCATAAATTTTCATCGAATCTACAATTTTTTGTTGACATCTTTTTTGAGACAACTATCATGTATGTAATACTTACATACATGGGGACGCAATTAATAGTGAAAGCATCAGGAACAGAACCCGCAGATTTCTCCGTGATCGAGGAAGAATCAGAGTTGTTTCGGATCCCTCCCGGAGGGGTCAAAATTATGAAAGCCATGCGAACATTGCTTCAGGAATATAATTTCGAATCTGTCACCACCGCCGAAATATCGCGAGTGGCTGGAGTCAATGAAGCTCTTATCTATCGATATTTTGGAGACAAGAGAGGTCTGCTCCACAGAATTCTCGCGGCCTACTTCAGGGTTCATCTCGCTCGAATAAGACTGGATTTGGACGAAGTGACGGGCGCGGTTAACAAGTTGAAAACTCTCATAAAAGGCGCAATATCCTTTCACAAAAAAAATAGCGTCTTCTCACGGATACTCCTTCTCGAAGTAAGGAATCATCCTACTTACTTTGAGAGTGAGGCCTATGGTTTAGCCAAAGATTACTCCAGGCTGATTAACGAAATAATTGAACAGGGCATGGAACTCAGCGAAATCAGAGACGACATACCATTGTCGTGCATGAGGGACATAATTATTGGGAGCATTGAAAGAGCGTGCATGCGGCCGGCCATCTTTGATCGGGATTTCGACGAAACTCTTTTGGCCGAAAATCTGGCTGAAGCCGTAATAGGAGGTATTCGAACATCAGTATCCTCCAGTTGCCCTTAACGCGCAAATTGGATGAGATCAAATGTTGTTGTGTTTACGACAATCCATTCGTATCGTGCTGGCGGCATGAATTTGAGTGCCCGGAATTACACACTATTCAGATGACATCTGAAATTAACCTTACGTCAAGGGATGATTCAAATGGACAACAATAGTATTGAAGCGTCACAAGAACTCACAATTTTCAGGGAAACCGTCCATAGGGCAGCCAGAGAAAAAATTGCGCCCCTTGCTTCTTCAATCGATGAACTCGGGGAATTTAACAAAGACGTGGAAAGTCTATGCTGGGATCTTGGTTTGCTGACTCTCGTTTTACCGCCGGAATTTGGCGGCCTGGAAAAGAACGCCGGGACGGCCCTATGCATTGCAGTGGAAGAGGTCGGCAGGTTCTGCGCTTCTTCCGCCTTACTTCTGATCATTCAGGCTGTGGGTTCTTACCCTATCGTCCACGGCGTATCGAGACAGATCAGAGATCGAGTGCTGTCGAAAATAGCGGAAGAGCGTCAACTCGTTGGCTATCTGGTCACGGAACCTTCTGGCGGATCGGATGTGGCTGGGCTTAAAACCTCGGCAGTAAGGGACGGAAATGACTATATTATCAATGGAACCAAGTGTTTCGCCACAAATGGCGGGGTTGCCTCCATTTACTCAGTCTTAGCTCGGACTTCCAGGGAAGGAGGACACAAGGGGTTATCCTTCTTCCTCGTGGAACGCGATACGCCTGGGGTTAAAGTAGGAAGACAAGAGAACAAGCTCGGACAGCGCGGATCCAACACAACTGAAGTCTTTCTTGATGATGTTAGGGTACCAGAGGCGCATCTACTTGGGCAAGAAGGAAAGGGTTTCTTGCTTGCAATGAAAGACTTTGACATGTCCAGACCGGCAGTTGGCGCACAGGCCCTCGGGATTGCTGAGGGCGCATTCGAGGTAATGCTGAAATACTCGACTGAACGCCGAACTTTTGGAAAATTCCTTGCCCAACATCAGATGATTCAGGCCATCCTGGCCGACAGCGCCACGTTGATTGAAGCGTCTCGGGGGCTGGTTTATCGAGCAGCGGCTCTCTATGACGAAAACAAACCTAGTACCAAGATCGCCTCAATGGCCAAATGTTT
>JAZDKD010000502.1:0-4157 GCA_043803345.1 Pseudomonadota bacterium | reverse complement strand
GTTGGAATATCCATTATCTTGACAGTTCTTTTTGGACCGCTGGGGATGTTTTACAGCACAATATGGGGAGCGATCATAATGCTGATAATATATGGTGTTGTAGGTTTAGTGACCTTCGGATACGGCCTCATAATTACGCATCCCATCTGTGTAGTATGGGGAGCGCTCGCGGCTCATTCATACAACAAAAAACTTCTTGAAGGTTTCAAGCTGACCTGAGCACAGATGGCACAAGTAGTCATGGCGCCTAACTAGGGGATAGCCACATGTTGGAACTCTTTGAAAAAACCTCCATAGGGACCCTGGAACTTGATAATCGAGCCATTCGCAGCGCCACATGGTCCGCTGTGTGCGATCGGGAAGGTTATGTGACTGATCGAGCGATAGAGTTTTATGCCAGACTAGCGGCGGGGGGAATCGGTCTTATCGTCACCGGTTTTCAATATGTGATGACTAATTCAGTCGCAATGCCGTATCAAATGGGTAACTATGAAGACAGCATGTTGACTGGACTCACAAGTCTGGCTGATGTTATTCACACAAGCGGTGGAAAGGTCATGGCGCAACTGGCGCACACAGGAGGCAAGGCAAATCCGGAACTGTTCCCACAAGATGGGGATGTTTGGGGGCCCTCGGCGGTTCCGGAACCTGTAACGGGAAGGGTCCCTAAAGAGATGACAAGGCAAGAGATTGCTATCCTTGTAGACGCCTTTGCGTCAGCGGCCTCTCGGGTCAAAAACGCCGGATTCGATGGCGTTCAGCTTCACGCTGCCCACGGGTACATGATTAATCAGTTCCTTTCGGGTTTTACGAACAGGCGGTCAGATGAATACGGAGGCGATATATCGAAGCGTTACCAATTCCTGGGCCAAGTCCTGGAAAGTGTCAGGGGAACGGTTGGTCGAGACTACCCTATATTCATCAAATTGAATGGCGCTGACTACTATGATGGTGGACTTGTTCAGGAAGAATCTTTATATGTTGCCCGTAGGCTCCAGGATGATGGAATCGATTGCATAGAAGTTAGCGCCGGCAGTCGTGGTATACCTAGTGGCAGGGTCCCATCCAGGCCAAACATCTTGAAAGAAGAAGATGAAGCCTACTTATCTGAATTGGCGCTCAGTTTCAAAAAAACAGTCAAGATTCCGATAGTTACTGTAGGTGGGATTAGGTCTCCTAAGGTGATTTCACGAGTTTTATCCGAAGGTTTCGCCGATTATGTGGCGCTGTGTAGACCTTTGATCCGGGAACCTCACCTGATCAATCGATGGAAAAGTGGAAATCTGGAAAAGGCCACATGCGTTTCGTGTAATGGGTGCTTTGAAACAGGCTTGTCCGGGCTCGGCGTTACTTGTAAACTCGACACTCCACCGGTATGACCTGTAACAAACCGTATTTTTTGTAAGAATACTTTGGTGAGGCGCTCATGTGACGCTAGGAGTTTGTTTTGTATCAAGCCTCGCCGTTTCAAATGAAATTTAAGCCTCATCAAGTGATGAGGAAGAAGTGAGGATCAAATGATCGATCCTGGTTCCGTGACAAGCGCTGTTACTGGAAAAGCTTCTACTAATCGTGCCGCAATAGGACTTTTCGCCGCCATGGCCATCGGAATCGGCGGCATGGTCGGCGCCGGTATTTTCTCGATTCTTGGGGTGGTGGCTGAGGCTTCTGGATCCGCAATGTGGTTATCGTTTGCAATAGGCGGGTTGGTAGTACTACCTTCGACCTATTCATACGCCAAACTGGGGGCTCGTTATCCATCTGCAGGAGGATCGGTAGAATTCCTTGTCCAGGGATTCGGTGGCGGTGTCCTCAGTGGCGGGATTAATCTTTACATGTGGGTTGGTTACGTGATTGCCCTGGCGCTATATGCCCAGGCGTTTGCAGGGTACGCCGGAACTTTCTTCTCTCACCATTCCCCCGAATGGCTCCCCAAGGCTATAGGCGTTGGTATAGTCATACTATTCACCGGGATTAATTTCATTGGGGCGGGAGTGGTCGGTAAGTCTGAAACGGCGATTGTAGCCATCAAATTGTGTATTTTGCTATTGTTCGCAGGGGCCGGCCTGTTCTTCATTCACCCTGGTTACTTGTCTCCGAGTCACTGGCCTTCAGGTTCAGGGATCATATTTGGGGCCGGCGTTCTTTTCATCGGATATGAAGGTTTTGGTCTAGTGGCAAACGCTGCGGGAGATATGGCTGACCCGAAGAAGCTTCTGCCAAAGGCGCTCTATTTGAGTGTCTTGAGCGTCATTGTAATTTATTTGGCAGTGTCGGTGGCAGTCATTGGGAATCTTGATATCAAGGCTATAGTGGCCGCTAAAGATTACGCATTGGCGGAGGCCGCTAAACCTTTCCTTGGCAACTTTGGGTTCAAGCTTATTGCGGTGGGAGCGCTATTTTCAACAGCCTCGGCCATCAACGCTACGCTTTTTGGGGCAGCGAACGTTAGCTATATGATTGCTAAAGATGGGGAACTCCCGACAGAGTTTTCTCGGCTGATTTGGCAGGGAGGAACAGGTGGATTGCTAATTACCTCTTGCGCTGTAATCCTGTTCATACTGTTTTTCGATCTTTCGGGTGTGGCAATGATGGGTAGTGGAGCTTTTTTGTTAATTTATGCCTGCGTAAACGCCGCTCATCTGAGGCTAACTTCAGAGACGGGAGGGAAAAAGGTTATTATCTTTTTTGCTATTGCCGCATGTATGTTCATGTTCATATTTTTGGGAGTCTACATCTACCAGAATTCGAAGCCGGCCTTCATAACCATGATTGCTCTCATACCTCTGTGCCTTTTGGTAGAGCTGATTTATCGAAAAACCTCAGGGAGAGAGCTTAAGATACCATCACAATCGGCCACACAAGGTGGTTAAGCTAAAGGTCGGGCTAGATTCGGTTGATTGAAATTAGAAGTTTAAAGGATCAACACATGACATTTGACAAATGGCTGGAATGGCAAATATCATGGCGGTATAGGCGCCGATCTTCCCGGAACTCGCCAATCTACACATCCAACTCGAACGCCTCTGGCTCATCAACAGGCTCAGAATCAGACTGCAAAGCTTGTGACATTTCGATAGAACTCTGGAAAATCCCTATAATGACTCCAGTCGCTTCCGTCTGGCACGCTGAGAGTAGATCGTGGTAAACACCACCCCCAGGATTACACAACCGAATTCTGAGCCTCGATATAACCATTCACCAGCCTCGGGATAATAGAGCTTTGCAACATTGACGAGACTATTGGCCAGAAAAATAAATCCCCATGCGGTGGTGACGGTGTAGCAGCCACGAATGAAAGCTGGTGATTCCCATAATTCTTTTGGAACGTGCTCACGAGCGTAATCTTCAGTGAATGGTCGGCCTATAAAGATTGAAAAAAGTGTTGTCACAAAAAGCGTTCCACTTGCAAGGATTCCCAAATGCTGGATAACCCAAATGTTGTTCAACCAGGCCACCGAGACTAAAGCGAACGCAAAGAATAAAACCCCCGCCCACAAGATTGCGCCTCGGTGTAGTCTTGTCAGGCCCATTACCACCACCAGTGCGGCGGCGACACAAATTCCAATCTGAAGACCTAGCATAGAATGACCGCTGGTGATGATCCAGAAGGCTATCCATGGCGAAAAAGCCAACAACAATTTAATGGCATCCACTTTATTATCTCCGATCAATCGAGAACAAAATCTACACTGCCGATATCAAAGCTTCAAGGCCTTTCCCGGAATATTGCAATGTAATTGGTTCAGCCATTTACACCGAAAGGAATCGACAAAATTTAACTGGCGTCCATGGGGCCTTTCTTGCTGCTCTGAATATGGTTTACGCCACGGTCGTCAATGCCGGGGATTTTATATCAAGTGAGTTTTCAGCCCAAAACCGCCACAAATAGTCAAAGAAGGCAGCGATCGCCACTAAAACAACATTACTCACATTTAAACCGACTTTATTTGTCATTTCATGCTTTGAAGAATATTTCTAAAATCTGGCGTAACTTGTGTCACGCTCCTGTTAATTATTGGCTTACAGGGTGATCTTTACAAGATTGAACTAAAGAGTAATAGACTGACAAAAGGAGCAGATTTTTATCAATATTATTTTTAGGTCCCGTGGTGTAATATAGGCATAGAGGATCGTATTGAAATATATGCGAAATC
>JAZDKD010000501.1:0-3329 GCA_043803345.1 Pseudomonadota bacterium | reverse complement strand
GCTATTCAGTTTATATTTCGTCGGACCACGGAAACGTCGAATCAACTGGAATTGGCAGGCCTGCTGAAGGAGTAGAGGCGGAATTAAAAGGCCAGAGGGTCAGGATCTTCGACAACATCAATTCGCGCGAGAAAGTCAGGAAACTTTTCCCAAATACCATAGAATGGCCTCCAATTGGTTTGCCCAAAACTGCTTGCCGCTTTTTGCCGGTGGAAGAACCGCATTTGGACAGAAGGGAGAAAGTATTGTGACACATGGGGGGCTATCCATCGAAGAGATAATAGTGCCTTTTATCAATGTTGAGAACAACTAATGTCAAGAAAACGATATTCTAGCATTGGATTTAACCGAGATATAAAGATGTCTTGGCTGGATTTTGTCGCAAATCTGGTCTTGAAGGGCAGTCTACCCAACGAGATTCACTCAGCCCTTGACGACCTGCTCAAGGACAGGTTGTCTGTGAATAGCACAGCGAAGCGAAGTAGCAGAGAAAAAACTATCACAATATTATTGAAGACATGGGCCCGTCCTGATCCTGTATTGGAGTCGCTGAGAGACCGCGGCCTGATGTTATTCGACACCACATTCAACAATGCTCGTTTATGTCTGCATTGGGGTATGACCATGGCGGCGTATCCATTTTGCGCTTTGGTAGCTGAAACGGTGGGGCGATTGTTTAGGCTTCAGGGAGAAGCGCACTCAGCCGAAGTTCAAAGACGGGTAAGAGAGCGTTTCGGTCAACGAGAGACCGTGTCAAGGTCAACCAGATGCGCACTGCGGTCTTTTGTGGAATGGGGAGCGATTAAAGATACGGACAAAAAAGGCGTATACCAGGCTGCGCCTAAAGTTGATGTATCTGATCCAACAACAACATATTGGATGCTGGAGGCTCTATTGCATACCACAGAATCAGGCACTGGCATGCTTTCCGCTCTTGTGGCCAGCCCAGCCCTTTTCCCTTTCAATATGGAGAGTCTTCATGGAAGACCACCGAATGAATTCGATAAGATTGAAGTCATCCCCCACAGTTGGGATGATTTTATCTTGAAACTGAAATGATAGGACAGTTCAAATTTTGGAATAGACGGGACTGGGAATGCGTATCATTGATATAGCTAGCATGTGACCAATCCCAAGATGGATCATGCCTTTAGCTCCGCAAAAGTTACTGTAGAAGTTCTAAGGCATGCGGTAACAGTACGATTGAACAGTTGTGAATCCCACTTACGCCGGTTGAACCGATATGAAAACTCCGCCAGATATCGACTGAGGTGCTTTGAGCTGACGCCGTGGTAGACGCCTCGAATGTTGCCCTTCACATTGGCGATCATTACGTGGACCCACTTGAGTTGCTTCAGGGCTTGCTTGTCCTTGCTTACGATTACGGGTTCATGAACAAACCCCTTTGATCCCAGAGTTTGGTAAGCACGCCACCCATCAGTACGGACATCGCTGGCAGGTTGGATCTTGTCTTGAGCGATTGAAAAGATATGATCGCTGTCTACGGATGGAACATGCTGCATCACAGCGAATCCTGCATGCTTGTCTCGGCTTTCAACGGCAATCACTACCTTAGATTTGCCTCTGGCTCCTCGACCAGGAGGTCCAGATTTGCGTGGACCGATAAACGCATCGTCCATTTCAACAAGACCAGCAAGTTGATATTGGGAGTCCCTATCCTCCATGGCCTTGCGGATCTTGTGGCCCATAGTCCAAACGGTCTTATACGAGCTGATCCCGAGCATTCGCTGGAGACTGAGCATCGATACACCGCTTTTCTGACGGGCCATCATGAAAATCATCCAGAACCATTTTACCAAAGGAGTCCGAGTCTTGTGGAAAATCGTCCCGGCTGTGACCGAAACCTGATACTTACACGCACTGCACTGAAACAACAGCCGCGTACTGTGGAAACAGCATCTCCTGTGACCACACCTCGGACATGTGTAACCATCCGGCCACCTAAGCCTGAACAGGTGCTCCATACAAGCTTCATCACTCACAAATCTCTTCTGAAACTCAACAAGGCTCATCGACTCTTGCTGCATTATCCCTTTACCTCCCCGTTGACTTCAGGGAGGCTTGTATTACAATTGCGGAGCAAAAGCAATCATCCATTCTGTAATTCCGGCGGACTTGCAGCAGTAGGCCTCCATGCCTTTGCGCCTCCTAGCCTGTTGCACGCGACATTCTGTCATTCGAAACAATAAGTTTCCTTCGCTGTCGATCTCCGATGCATGAGCGTTTATACTCGAATAAATTCGGAATCTAAGAGCCTTTTCAAGGGTGTCCAATCCTCCATTGCCTTTAACACCAAAGAAGTTTAATATCTTGAACGATTCCAACCTCGCAAAAATAGACCAGCATGAATCATTTACATTCTTAGCTGAAGCCATCCCTTCCGACCCCTCGATTGCCTGAAACCACAATCCGTCTCCGGCAACCCAGTTTTTTGCAATATCCTTGATCAAGGCTAATAATTCGCTGTGAGACATGTTTGCCATAATGGACGGAAGGTCTTTGTCGAGGTCAACCGGGATGTGCGGCCATAGCCTTTCAATTGAACTTAGACCGTAACGATGAACAATTTTGTTTTCACATTTTAACGCACTCTCAAGACCTATGATTCTTGATGCTTGTGTAAACCACATGCCATAATGAATTATGAGATGACCCATGAAAATACCAATTAATCGAATCAAATCCTCATTCTCGAGATCTTCAATTTCAAACGCTACCGGCTCCGCCATCTTTTAACTCCCGCTCCCGGAATTCACTCAACTCCTTACAAAATGGCCCGATCTGCCTCCCGACTTCTCCATGAGCCTGATTTCAGATATTACCATTCCGCGGTCAACCGCCTTGACCATGTCATAAATTGTGAGACAGGCCAATGAAACTGCTGTGAGGGCCTCCATTTCAACGCCGGTTTTGGCTGACACCTTGACTCGAGCCTCGATCTCAATGACACTTCTCCCCATATCTGGAAAAAATTCTATTGACACAGATTCGATGGGAATAGGGTGGGCTAGGGGAATTAGGGCGGAGGTGTTCTTGGCCGCCATTATTCCCGCTATTCTGGCAACTCCAAAAACGTCCCCCTTTTTAGCCTCTCCACTCATTATGAGTCGAATCGTTTCCAGTTTCAAATTGATCTGGGCGCGTGCAATAGCCAACCTCTCAGTAACTCTCTTGGCCCCTACGTCTACCATCACGGCTTGCCCTTTCTCGTCAAAATGGGTCAGTTCGGTCATTTTATGATCTCCATATAGGTTATGCTTTAGAGCTTAAATTGCCCTTGCGGGACTCCATCCTGTAACGAATGGCGT
>JAZDKD010000500.1:0-20091 GCA_043803345.1 Pseudomonadota bacterium | reverse complement strand
AAACACAAGGTTTACTCTGTCAATGGCCTGCATAATCCCATGGCCACGCATAGGTTTATAAAGATACATCGTATGGAGTTATGGAGCATCAAAGCCGGTCAGCCACATATCACGGACAATAACCATTCTGAAAGGATCCTTGGGATCACGGAAACGATTAGCCAGAGTTTCCCGTCGCTGTTTACTACGAATATGGGTCTGGAATTCCATCGGGTCTGTTGCAGAGCCGGTCATCACCACTTTCAACGAACCATGATCATCATCCGTGTGACTCCAATCTGGACGTAGAGCTGAAATCTCACGATATAGCTCAACGCAGATACGACGGCTCATGCATACGATCATGGCTTTTCCATCCATAACGGACAATCGATTCTCAAAATGTTCTACCAAATCACGGGCAACAATCTTGAGACGGCTCTCTGATCCAACGATAGCTTCTATCTGTGCCCATTTGCTTTTGAGCTTTTCTTTCCGCTCGACCTCTTCCCCTTCGGTCGCTTCTTCAAAGTCAGGGTCGATCTTTGGACGCTCTGACTCTTTCATTTGCAGTTTGGCTAGTCGGCTCTCATAGTAAATAGCAACCGTGGCCCCGTCATGGACTGCCCGCTGAATATCATAAACACTGATGTATTCACCAAATACAGCGCGGGTATTGGCATCAGTCTTTTCAATAGGTGTGCCGGTGAATCCAATGAAGGAGGCGTTTGGTAAAGCATCCCGCATGTGCCGGGCAAAACCGTCAATGAAATCATACTGGCTTCTATGTGCTTCATCAGCTATGACAACGATGTTCCGCCGGTCAGAAAGTACAGGATGCCGGTCTCCCTTTTCCTCCGGAAAGAACTTCTGAATAGTCGTGAAGACTACACCACCGGAAGCAACTTTCAATTTCTCACGTAGATCAGCACGGTCGGTCGCTTGCACAGGAGGTTGACGCAACAGATCGCGACAACGGGCAAATGTGCCGAAAAGCTGATCATCAAGGTCGTTACGGTCGGTAAGCATTACAATAGTCGGATTTTCCATTTCAGGATGCAGAATCACACGACCAGCGTAAAAAGCCATGGTTAGACTCTTACCTGACCCTTGGGTATGCCAAACTACTCCGACTCGTCGATCACCAGGATCACCACCGGGTTGGTGTCCGGCTGTAAATTGTCCAAGGGTATCCCTAGCAGTTCTTACGGCTATTGCTGCACGTAGGGTTTGCTCCACAGCAACATTCACGGCATGGAACTGATGATACCCGGCCATTTTCTTGGTAATCTTCCCACCGCCCTCATCCTCAAATACAATGAAGTATCGGATCAGATCAAGGAATCTTCGCTTATCGAACACACCATCCAGTATGACCTGTAGTTCAGGCATGGCGGATGGGGCGTCTGCGACCCCTGTAACGGTCCGCCACGGCTTGAACCACTCTTTCCCTGCCCCTAATGCTCCAATGCGTGCCTGGACCCCGTCTGAGATGACCAGTGCAATGTTTGTAGCAAACAATGAAGAAATCTGCGCCTGATAGGTTTGAAGCTGTTGATGAGCGTTCCAGACAGTTGCGTTCTCATCGGCTGGGTTCTTCAACTCGATCACCGCTACCGGCAAACCATTGATAAACAGCACAACATCAGGGCGGCGGGTATGTTGACCATCAGAAACGGTGAGTTGGTTTACTGCCAGCCAGTCATTATTATCGGGATTAGCAAAGTCGATGACATGCGCCTGGGCACCGCCTATGGAAGAATCACTCCGTCTGTATTCCACCGGAACACCATCAACCAACATTCTATGCATGGCACTGTTACGTTCAACCAGGGACGGAGCATCTGTACGCATAATCTTACGGAAAGCATCTTCAATTGCTTCGGAAGGAAGATCGGGGTTAAGACGTGTCAGGGCTTGCTGTAAGCGTTGTTCCAGGATCACATCACGGTAATTCTGGTCCGTTCGCTCAGCATTCGGCATACCGGCGGCGATATCAGGGCCGTAGAGAATGGTGTAACCAAGGTCAGAAAGCCAAGAGAGACAGGCTTCTTCTATGATTGATTCGTTGAAGTTCATTTTTTGCCTTCGAGGCGTTTAATTTCCCGGTCAAAATCTGAGATGTATTCTGCATCCTGCTTTTCTCGATAGACCTCATATTCATGTTCGGCCTTTAGCTTGGCTTCCAAAGCAGTGATTTTGCCTTTGTGCTCCAGAATGGGGTAGTTGGATAACTCCAAAAAGCTGTGAAGAAATTTGATCCAGTCTGCCATTTTCATCAAGATACCACGCTCAGCGCGGTTCTCGGCCAAGTCGAGATAGGCGGAAACGATTCGGTTTAGCTCTTTAACATGTTGTTCACTCAGGTAATTTTTTGCCACAGTGACGTCAGATTGGAGTATTTTGCCATCCGGAGCGTGTTTCCAGGTTGCCAGACCCATGTAGATCTTGGTCGCATCAGCAGAGAAATAGATGATTTCGGCGGCGGTCTTGCCGGTTATTGCCCAGTGAAGCTTGTTTTGCACCGAAGCGAAAAACTCTTTCGTGACCGGGGCATCTTTTTGGTAATCCATGGAAAGGGCGTAAATGTCCGTAATCTTCTGATAGAACCGTCGTTCGCTGGCCCTGATCTCTCGAATGCGCTCCAGCAGTTCGTCAAAATAATCTTTACCGAAAACGCGTTTTCCTTGTTTCAGGCGCTCATCATCCAGAACAAAGCCTTTAGTGATGAACTCTTTCAGCGTGCGTGTCGCCCAGATTCTGAACTGAGTTGCCTGGTAGCTGTTCACCCGGTAGCCGACAGCAATGATGGCATCAAGGTTGTAATACCGTGTTTTGTAGTTTTTACCGTCGGCGGCAGTTGTTTCCAAAATGGAAATAACTGAATCTTCTACCAGTTCTCCTGATTCAAAGATATTCTTAAGATGCTTGTTAACCCCAGGAATACCAATCCCGAAAAGGTCTGCAAGAGCTTTTTGCGTCAGCCAAACCGATTCCTCTTTGAAGAGGACATCGACTTGTACAGCGCCATTGGGGGCGGTATAAAGCAGGAAATTTCCCATGTCATTCATGCCTTGGCCTCTACTTCACGCAACGCTTCAACCACCCGAATCTCCCCGCTTAGCAACTTCGGGAGTAGCGTGTCACGCATGGTTGCGAGATTGCGAGACTGTTCTTTATTGTTCTCGACCTGCAAGTGAGCGGCTTCGGCCAACACTGTGAACTTCTTCACCAGTTCGATGGGCGGCACGACAAGCAGGGGGATTTCCAGCGCGTCCATGGGCAACATGTTGATTGTTGTGCCATTCGAGAAGCCGCTGATCCAGTAGTGCCAGCGACGATTATTGAACAGTTCGACGAGGTAATGTGGGCTGAATGCCGACGATGGCTTGTGCCGAACACGGAAGATATGATGACTGTAAATTCCCTTCGGGCCGTAGCACTCTGGGACAATGGCGGCATGTCCAATGAGCAAGTGATCGAAGCCCTGCTCGGTATTGGTGACGATCATGTCACCGGGTTTGAGCAAATGCTTTTCACGATATTCCCCAGCGTAATACTTGATGCCTTCATGCTTGTAGCCGCCTCCCTCGTAGACCGAGTTGAGGTTATGCATCGGGACTCCAGTGCAGTCATCACGTAAGCCTTCTCCTTTGTAGCTCAAGCCGCGTTCTGCGGTAATATGTGCATCGAAACGCTCAACCTCCCAACCCTTGGGAATGCGACCGATGGGGGAATCTTGAAAGGATGCAGGAAAGAGTGCGGCGGTAGCCGCTTCAAGACCATCTGGTTTGCGCCTATCCATCTTGGCCATGACGGGGTCAAAATCCACGAACCAGCTCTGAAACAGCGCCCGTGCCATCGCTTCCAGCGTCGCGTTCATCCGTCGGTTCAACTCGATTTTGTCGTCCAACGCCTTACCGAAAGCCGCGATTGTGTCGCGGCAGTGTTTTGGGGGCCACGGAAGAGGAAGCTGGCGGATCTCTTTCAGATTCAGCGTCGCCTGAACCGTTGTATTGCACCAGACGTCCATCAGGTGCTGGAGGGGGCGGCTGAGTAAACACTGTTGAACAAACTGTGCTTCTGATGGGTCGCTGAGCCTTATCACAGCAACCGCTCGCGCAGTATTCCAACCGGCCATCCGTGGCGGAACAACTGCGCACTGGCCGACGTTTCCGACCAAGGTCATCACCAACTCCCCACCTTCAAGTTCGGTGCGGCGATACTCGTGATGCTTCTCCCTGCTGATTCTAAACTCCGGGTGTGGGTTAATGATACTTCCATTGAGATCTCCGGCTTTGATGAGTGGCACACCATCGGGGAAATGGTCACCAGGATACATGACGCCGACAGAAATACCCCGTTCTTCCGCCAAGAGGTTCCCGAGTTCCACTGCATCCCAATCATCGGGCAGCGCAGCAACGCCAGCGGCGGCAAGGTGAGTACGCGCGGAAACAGTTGAATCACCCGCCATATCCCAGCCCTTTCAAATTTACCCTAATAGCCTTCTCCAGCTTTGCCGACTCAACAAATTGCTCGTTCAGCGTCGATACCAGCTTGCCCATCTTTTCCTCAACGGGAATTCCATCATCTTCAACTTCCTCAGCGCCGACATATCGACCAGGAGTGAGCACATGGCCATGTTTCCGGATATCATCGAGTTTAACGCCCATGCAATAGCCAGCAACATTGGCATACTTACCTGAACCCTTATCACCACGCCAAGCATGATAGGTTCCAGCAATCCGGCCTATATCATCATCCGTGAATTCCCGGTGGGTGCGGTCAGCCATCTGACCCATCTTGCGAGCATCGATGAACAACGTTTCTCCAGGTCGAGAACGGTGTTTTGGATTCTTTTTGTTGCGTGTCAGGAACCACAAACAGACCGGAATCTGTGTTGAATAGAAGAGTTGGCCGGGTAATGCCACCATGCAATCTACCATATCAGCTTCAATAATGTTTTTCCTGATCTCGCCTTCACCTGACTGGTTGGATGACATGGAACCATTGGCAAGAACAAAGCCTGCAAGGCCGGTTGGGGCCATGTGATAGATAAAATGTTGGACCCAGGCATAGTTTGCATTTCCCGCCGGGGGTGTCCCAAACGGCTTCCAGCGTTTATCATCTTTCAAGAGAGCTCCCCGCCAATCGCTATCATTGAACGGGGGATTCGCAATAACGAAATCGGCTTTTAGATCAGGATGTTGGTGATTATGAAACGTATCACCATGAGCAATCTGCGCATCAATGCCCCTAATAGCAAGGTTCATCTTGGCCAGCCGCCAAGTAGTGTAATTCGATTCCTGTCCGTAGATGGAGATGTCACCGATCTTACCGCCATGGGCTTCGATAAACTTCTCGCTGCTGACAAACATCCCACCTGATCCGCAGCAGGGGTCATATACGCGGCCCTTGTACGGAGCCAGCATTCCCACCAGAAGACGGACTACGCTTGAGGGTGTGTAAAATTGTCCACCGCTCTTCCCTTCAGCACTGGCAAAGCGGGCAAGGAAGTATTCATAGACGCGGCCCAATGTATCCTTTGAACGGTCAGCAGCGCTACCCAGAGCGACGTCACTCACCAGGTTGATAATCTGACCCAGGCGTTGCTTATCAAGGCCAGGGCGGGCGTATTCCTTGGGCAACACGCCTTTAAGCGATGGATTATCTCGCTCGATGGCAGTCATGGCATCATCAACCAGTTTACCAATAGCAGGTTGCGGAGCATTGGCTTTGAGATGTGCCCAGCGGGCTTCTTTTGGAACCCAGAATATATTATGTGCGCGATATTCGTCGGCATCTTCAGGATTGGCACCGTCGGCTTTCTGTGCTTCCAGCTCTGCGTGCTTGGCTTCAAAGGCATCGGAAATGTATTTCAGGAAAATCAATCCCAGAACGACGTGCTTATACTCGGCGGCATCCATATTGTTCCGGAGTGCGTCGGCAGCGGCCCAGAGCTTTGCTTCGAAGCCAAGATTGGCGGCGGTATCATTCTTTGTGGCTTTGGCTTTTGCCATACGATCTCCTCAGATGGTTCAGTATAAACGCGCATCAACTGTTCGCGCGATTATAGCACGCAGAAGATTTTCATCCTTTCACATCCGTCACATTTTTTGGAGAAAAAGATAAAAGACTTCCGTTTTGAAGATATGTTAAAGCTGGGGTGGCATTTTTTGTTCTTTCATTAATCTCATTAAGCACATTACTATGCATGGTTTTCCAACCATCTTCAATTTCATTGAGAGTCTTCTCCAGAGCGGTAATTAATGGCCTCAATAATGGAAGATTTCTCAGTTCTTCGACTAGCAAGTTTTTGGCAAAAGACCAGACAAGGTTTTTGGTGCAATACACTGAAAAGTAGTCGCGTTTGTAGTTCTTTTTAATTGTCCCAATTAGGTTTTCCGTTGATTTAAGAATTCTTACACTATCAACTTGTTTGGATTCAATTATTTTGGAAAGTATTTTCTCAACATCCTCAAATAGGGAGGGTATTGTACTTTCCTTTAAGCAATGCTGATAAATCTCATTGAAATCAATTTCATCGAGACTTACGATACCACTTTTTTGCCATTGGAATTCTCCCACCACTTGGATAATTTGAGATACTTTTTCAAAAAAGGCCGTATCCAAACTTGGGTTTTGTCCATCAGGTTTTTTATCGAGAATAGGCCCCAATTCCCTTAACCATGTAGGTCGGTCAGCTGAGGAAATGAATCGGCTGATAGGTTCAAAAAGCTCTTTGGCCTTTCCAATGTAAATTTGAATGTACTCAATTCGTTTTTCATTTGAACTGCCAAGGGTTATGAATTGGTTCTTAATATTTCGGAGTTCCACAACCAATTGGTTGGTTTTCTCCTGGAGAAAATTTAGGTGAAGTTGACCGCTAACCATAAAAAAAATCTGATCCTAATAAATTTCTAAATCTCCGTCAATTCATAACCTGACAATATAACCGTCCTTTTAATCGGTGGCAATAAAAGGATTCTGAGTTCTGAATAATCATGAGGAACATCAGTGGGCTCAATTTCTATGACCAATAACATAAATTGCCGGAGCTCATGGTCTACCGAGTAGCCCAGAATATGGGAAGGAAAGGAGGGAAGAAATATGATTTTTGGTTCAGGGGGGATAGGAAATTTCCTAAAACCGTGGGGGCGGTGTGATTTCCTCCTTTTATCAGTCTGCCGGGGGTGGACCCCGGCGGGCTGCATTAAACCTATTAAACTTATTAGGGTTTTCCGACCCACCTCATACGCAGTCCAGGTGCTGGTTTCCAGGAATCCTTTGTATCACGATCCGGGCTCTACGTATCACGATCCGGGGAGTTTGTATCACGATCCGGGCAAAAAATGAACCCTACCTTTCTTACCGGAAATAAATCACGTGATAGCTTATTCTGCCCAATTCCACAGAAAAACGACCTTATTAGAAGCCCCAGGACGCACGCAGAACGACCTGGAGGATGTTTATCATGGCCAACTTTATGCCATTTTCTCCCGTGCGATATCCGGTCAGACTTTAGGAAATTTCCTATGGGCTGGTTTCCCCCATTGGTGAAATGCCCTCCTGATTCTTTCGAAGCATGAGAAATCGTCATCGGATTCGTAGAAATACCTAAGTTAGGTTTGGGAGGTGGGTTTCTGGAAGAGTGTATCGATTAACCGGTAAAGCGGGGCTGGAATATTCCGGATTGCCAGAAAAGAGTTTTTCTTGCTTGGGGAATGGCATTGGGTTACAATAAGCCTTGGCCAGATAGGAGCATCAATGACGTAGCTCAAGGTCCAACTTGGCTAGGTTAAGCTCCTTGTTTCAAAAATCAAAAGCGTTTTATGAAGAAATTGAAGGAGGATGCTTTTTTGGTGTATGTTCCGATTCCAAAACCGTCTTTTCTCAGTGAAGAATGCGAATGTATTGGAGTCTTCGATGGGGAAAAGAGATGGAAATCAATGGATAAAAAAAGAATATTTACATGGGATGGCCTCCATGGCGAAATTGAAGTTTTTAATAATAGAGGGCGGCATTTAGGTGTTCTTGAACCCCAAAATGGTATGCTAATAAAGCCTGCAATAAAAGGGAGAAAAATTGATGTCTAAGAAAATTAAAAACAATTTCATCGACCTTTGTTTGCGCGGAGAGAAATTATTAGAAGAAATTGATGATTGGGTTGATGATTGGCACGATTCTGAACAAGAACAAGAACAAGAATTGCACGAATATTTAGGCATGAGTTGGGCAGAGTATTCTTCATGGGTAAACATGCCAGAGATTTTACCATTTATAGTGACTGCTCATAAGGACAACAAGAGTTTCACCGAGTTTTTTGGGAATTTTTCCTCATTGCCAATGGCTGCCAGGGCTGATTCCAAATTGAAAGCTCAGAAATTGGCCAAATGGCTCAAGGCAAAGAACCTAGAATGAATGTTGAGTCTTATCCAGAAAAAAAACTTGCAGCCAGGTTGGTCAGCAAAAAGAAACTTGCTCCACCAATAGATATTTTTTCCTTGGCAAAGCAATATGCAAATGTGGATTCAATGTTAATTCCATTCGATGTTGATGGGATTTGTTTACATTTAAAAGTTCCCAAAATGACGCCACATATAATAGTAAATAATTGTTATCCTTCTCAGAGAATGCGGTTCACACTCGCTCATGAATTAGGACATGTTATTATTCCATGGCACATAGGCTCAATAATAGACATTACAACGATTCCAGAGGAAAACAAATTTGATGAATATTGGTATTTAGAAGCAGAAGCTAATAGATTTGCCTCGGAACTTTTAATGCCAAGCGCTTGGGTTAAGGCAATTATTGAGAGTCATAGTGATGACATGGGCAAAATAACAAAGCAAATAGTTAGAGAAGCAGAGGTTTCCCCAATTGCTGCAACAATAAAAATTAAAGATACCCTCGACTGTGGCTATATATTTGCCGCATTAAGAAATAATGAGGTCCTTTTTTCTGGAAGATCCGAAGAGACTCTTGCTAATCCACCCAAGTGGGGTGAAAAAATATTACCCGAAGAAGTGTTTCCTTTTTGCAAAAATCGTCACCAATTTATGATAAACGGGGTTAATTATTATTGGTGGGTCCTTGATAAGAGCGTTTCTATCCCAAAATCAGCCGAATTAGCAGATTGGCGGGAATTATTAAAGGAAATTATTTCTGAAATTGGCATCCCCACATCAGGACAAAAAAAGTTCATTCAGTCCTTAAATGGTGTAATAGCAAATGCAAACGGTAGTGTCAGAGATGGTAATCGTACGCAAGAGTCTTTATATTCTGCAATATTACAAAGGATTCACGGAAAGACCGAATTAAAAAAATTTGCCAACCATCATAAATTTGACTCATTCATTTACAGTAAAATAAAAAGCTTTCTGAATTGCTGAGAAGATTGACTCTTTTCGAAAGACCATGAAAAACTTGTCGGACCAAAAGCCAGATTTTGTTTTTTTTTATAGCAGGCAACAGCCCAAAATACGAATGTCAGGGTTTTCCAACAATGCGTCTTTGAAATATTTAGTTAGGCTCAAATACAACATCTAGAGATTTAATTATCCCTTTGGACCTTTTCGCCTTTGCTTTTACTGTAATAAACTTATTTTCATGAATACTTGAAGTATATTTAGTATTTCCAAGAGTGTCAGTGCCCAAGATTTTTAAAGAAACATTGATTAATTTATCACTATCCTTTGATACCCTTATATTTGCCTTCCCTTTGCAACTTTCCACGTTAAGTTGATAGATGTGAATATCGAATTCAGACTCATTTTCATCAGTTGTAGTCGTAAGTGACTCAATTTTTGAACAAATACCTGAAATTTTTTCTTGAATAATTGTATCGATTTCGGCCAAGGGTAGCGGAGTAAATACCTCTATTTTATTAAAGTCTTTCCCCATCTCTTCAGTAAGATCAAAAATGATTTCGGGAGAAGTAATTGCCTTGGTTTTCAAATCTGATAAAAGCTTTTCTGGATCAAAGTTAATAGTATACTTCTGCAAAAAAACTTCAAATCCCTGTTTAATCATTTCAAATTTGTGCGGGAGAGTGCCCTGAATTAATTGCTCTATTTCGCTTGCCAAATCAGAAAAACAATATTTCATGAATTGGTCCAAAATTTCTTTGGTATCAGAATCGTGATCAAAACGATAATTCAGTAAATTTGGTTCGTGTTTTAAACTAATATTAAAATTTATGTTAAAAGAACCAATAGGGTTCGGCGTAACATAAGATTGGCCACCTAAGGATTTACAATTGGCCAAAATCGGAGAAAGAAGGTTTTTTATAAGCTTTTCAAAATTGTTACAAATCTTTGCCATTGTGCTCGGTTTAATTCTATGCAGGTCAGCTTCCAAGCCCGTCAAATGCAGTGAATAAGAAAGGTTGGTCTGGGTAATTGAAAACTCTTCCGGGCAAAATGAATCTGAAAAGGGCAGATATTCCTTTGGAATAGAATTGAATTCAATGGAAAAATAACTCTGGGTGTAGGAATCAAATGCCTTTTCAAAAATATGGATGTCGTTGCTATTCTCCAAAATTTCACGAAAGGAGATCCTTTGATTCACAAATTTAAAAAATGTATTACTGTCGACAATTACGTGAAAATACCACTCAAGTTTTCGGTCACAATCCTCATCGATAGACGTCCCTAATATGAAGTTCTCAAAACAGTTTTTCCCAAAATAGAGCACGGGGCCGTCCTCGAAAAGAATAACGTTATAATTATCTTTAATACGAGGGACGTCCGAATGGACAATCTTTTTTGTGAATTCAAACATTATTGCATCTCTTAACTTCAATAATATCAACCAATGAAATTGAAAAATCATCCTCTTTGAAAAAATTACAATGAAAAGGCTGATGTTTTCCATTTTGCCAGACTTTTCCTGCGCCTTGTTTAAACCTCAACTTGCAATAAAATGGCGGCAAAGAGGGTTTAAAACTACGATTCTTGTTTAAACTCCTCAAAATGGCCGCCTCAATTTCCAAATCATTGGTATGTAAAAAAACCGAGATACCCTTGCAACCACAAACAGTTTCTTTATTCAAGTGCTCTGGCCTTCTCCCCAATTCCCAATAACTAATGAAATCGGTCTCTTGAAGGATTTCTTTCTTAATTCGGCGAACATAAGTGTCGGAAACGTTTTCGGCAACATCCCTATCAATGCAAATGAACTGCGTATCCGAATGAATCTTTTTGAATTCCACAAAAACCTCTTGATTGCAATCGTAGGAATAATCGTCGAGTGGTTTCGCAACTTTCCAACAAAATGCATTCTACCACCTAAGTGAGTAAGAAACAATTCTTTGAACGCAGGAGAATTCCAAAAGACTGGTTTTTGCATTTGATTTGCACCTTTCCCACGCCTTAAAATACTTGGGTTGCTTGTCTAAGTAATAAGGAAATAATAAATCCATAACTCATTTCGGCCAAAACTGCCGGTTTCCAAACGAGTTCCAAGGAATAAATCTCCAGCTTATGGCTTCCCCTCCTGCTTAGACGCCCGGATCGTGTTACAAAAGATCTGGGGAAATCAGCTCAACTGGGATTACCATAGAAATTCTGAAAAAGTTTGATAAACTTTTTTCACCCCTCCCTCAAAACCCTTAACGTCTCCGCCAATATCTCATGTCTCTCCATCCCAACCACCACTTCCGGTGGATGTGGAACGTGTTTCCTTCCCCGGTTGGGTCCAAACCTATCAACAAGATATCCGATCGCTTTTGTGTCGGAACCCATGGGAAATCCCGGCGTTCCATCAGTCCATATAATGTCTCCTTGATCGCAACACGGTTCGACTATTTGAACATGGATTCCCGGAACTTTGCTATTGGTCACTGCGATTACATTTCCGACTTGCCATGATTTCACATTCCGGCCCAAGTGTCTGAATACAAGCGTTTCCCCTTCTTCAAAATGCAATGGCGATTTTCCTTTGACGGTGACGGTGGTTTTACCTTTGCTTTTTCCCGCTAACTCGTATGAATACATGAAATGCCTCCTAAAATATATTGCCATAGTTGTCATACGCAATTTGAGGCAAGAGTCAAGTAAAGGCAAAAATTTATTTTCGAAATAATCTTCAAGACTCTCTCTGTTGGCTTATCTCCATCATAAAAATATTTTCAATCTTTTTTTGGTATAAGCCAATTTGGTAACAACGCCAATTAAGGCCCGTTACCAGAAAGGAAGTCAACTATGACAACAATCGATCCTCCAGGAACCAAACCCCATTTCCCGGTCAATAGGAGCCCGCTATGAGACGCAAACAGATCTCGGCAGCATTATTCCTTCCGGAAACCCAGGAAGCCCTCCAGACATGGCTATTGACCCAGGAACCCGATCCCGGAAAACTCATCAGGAAAATCGGAAAGTCCCTGGAAGAAATGGCTCTATTGGTCCATCACCTTGGCTCTGAGATTCGTTTTGGATATGAAATGGAGAAACGAGTTCAAGAGTTCCTTACCCGCCGTGAAGAGCTTCGTGGTGCGCTCAAGAAGCGTATTGCGGAGTTAATGGAAGAGAAGGGCGTGGTGGAGGCAGATGCAGGTGTATTACGGGTAAGAATCAAGAAGACCAGGATGGATGTGAAGGTGGTGAGTGAGTTACCGCCGGAATACCAGGTTGGGTCGATCCCGAACTGGAAGAAGATCCGTCGAGTTCTGGAATCTGGGAAACCAGTTCCTGGTGCAAAACTGGTCAAGGGAATGCCGGTGGTGGTTGTTTCGTGAGTGACGCTTGCAAAGAGCGGCGTCGCTCTTTTTTTTACTATTTGTGATAAGCCCATGTCGGTTTTATGAAAGAAGGGTGATAAGAAACCGTCCCTTTATCTTTTCAAGGGATACTTCTTCTTCAACTCCTCAAAAACCCTGTCTGCGGTGCTCAGTGTTGACTTCCCCTCTTTGCTTACGGGCTCTTCATCTTCCAGAAAGGCTACCAAATCTTTCCCTGCTTTGTTCTTTTCGAATATCTCAGCAGTCCATTCGGGCTGGGTCGAAAAGATCTGCCGGAAAACACCTGAAGGGCCTTCGTCTGCGGAGCCTAGTTCATTCTTAACAATTTCAATAAGAAGCCTCAACAGCTCCTCGTCTTTGTTAGGGCCAATTAACTTTGCGGCATCCTGGAGAATGACATCAAAAAAGTCCTCATGATGGTCTGAATAACTATCAAGCTTCGCAAGAGTTAATTCATCGGTGAAGATCTTAAGAATGATACGTCTTCTCTCATCTTCATCAAGAGATGAAAAAGGCACCACCCGACTTGCATGAACGAACCCAAATATCTTTTTGCGATGAACCGGAATCCATTTTTCCTTTTTCTCAGGAAAATATTCCAGGACGTCCTTATCAAGCATTCGGCCGACGATTCTTGAGGCTGTGGATTTCCCTTCCCTGATGTTGGTGTAGCCATCTGGATCCTTTATGAAGCCTGTTTCTGCAAGAACTGCGGTAACGGTGAAAAAGGCAAGCATAATCACGAGAAGCCGGGTCGTCATTTGTTGGTCTCCTTTATCCTTTATGTTTTCCGGATATTACCATAACCATTTTCAAATTGCAGGAAAGCCGGAAGGCCATTGGCCGCCATCAGTGCCGCTTATCGGAGAATCGAGAACAGATAACAGCCAACTGAACCATTTCCAGAATCCGCTATTCTCCGTCCCCTGTTATCTCCGGCTAACCCTCACATAATTGCATCCAATGCCGGATCTAGCTTTAATTTTCCATATTAATCGGTATAAGAAAGCTGAGGAGGAAATTTCTCAAAAACCTTATCAGAAAGGAGATTTTAACCATGGTGAATGATCCTAAATGGGTGCGAATTGTCAAGATGGTCCGATTTATTATCGAGATCCATCAGGCATTCAAGCACCTGAAGGAAGTTCCCACAATTCCGAAACAGGTTCCAGTGAAACCATCCCCTCGGACCCTCGGGAACTAACCATTCTCGGGGGTCCCCATTTATCTATCGGTTCATACCAGCCCATACATGCGTGTGGGAGCGCGACTCGTGAGCGGCGTAACCAACAGCTCACAAAATAAAAAATAAAAGGAGAAGCAATATGCTTAACCAGCAACCAACCTTAACGGCGTCCTTAAATGGACACAATACCGATCATAGTCTCACCGACTTGATCACCAAACTCCAGGAGATTGAATTCCTGGATAACCACGACATTTCTCTGCCCTTGAATCAGCTTACTGCTGATGAACAGCTCAACATCATTGTCCCCAACATGGGACGCTTCACTATGACCGACTGGTCACGCAGTCAGCTCTCTACGGCGATAGGGTGCAGGTTTAATAAGTATTTTGAAAATGCTTCACCCTCTGAACGCATGTCGGAACTCAACCTCCGCTTTGCCCGTGCAAACCATGAATCCCAGGTGAGACTCCGCACCACGCTCATCGGTGCCGGAACCAACGGTAGCGATGGCACATTAAAGGCCATCGTCTCTCCAAGCTTTACCGCAATCCCTGACAGTCAAGTCATTGAGCTAATCTTCCGCTCTCTCAATGAAGTGGAACCAGATCTTCGCTTGATCAAAGCTGACATCACCACCCGGTCAACGAGTCTTGTAATAGGCATCAGTAAACCCTTCATCCCCGGAGGTCTTCAAGAAATTGGGGATATTTTTGGGAGCATTTACTTTCGATCCTCTGGAGTTGGCTTTAGCAGCCTCTCCATGACCCTATTCCTTCATCGGTTAATCTGTAAAAATGGAATGACCGTGCCTCTGCGCAATGCGGAAATATTGCGTTGCCGCCACACCTCCGGTCTTTCCCTGGAACGTATCCAGGAACAGATCGGCAACAAGTTCCAGGAGATTCCTGGCCAGCTCCGTCGTGCTGGGCAAATCCTTCAGTCTTCACGCGCTGTGGGTATCACCAATGTTGAAGACACCATTACCAGAATCCTCCGGGATGCTGGACTTCCCAGGAAACTGGTCCAGCCTTTGATGCTGGCCTATAACCGTGAACCTGGCGCGAACGCCTTTAATGTGGCCCAGGCCATGACCGACAATGCCACTCTCGACGAACTCGGCATGAAGCCCGAGGAACGTCATCAACTGGAAACCGCTGCCGGAGAATATCTTCGCAGCGTTACCAACCAACAGTAAATCCAAACCCAGGAACGGGTCTCGACGCAAAGTCGGGACCCGTATCTATTTTTAGGAGAAATAATATGGAAACTTCACAAACAATTGGAAAAATATCAGAAGCCCTTGCTAAAGCTCAAGGACAAATGAAACCCGCAAACTATGATGCTCAGAATCCGCATTTCAAGTCAAGATTCTCATCAATGGCGTCAATCGTCTCTGTATGCAGAAAAGCTCTCAGTGATAATGGAATTGCTGTAGTACAGGGTGTTTCTGTTGAAGGTGACCCTATTCGAGTTAAAGTTACGACCCTGCTTTCCCACGCGTCGGGAGAATGGATCAAAGACACTCTCTCGATTAAACCTATAGCAGATAATGCACAAGCCGTAGGATCGGCGATTTCTTACGCGAAGAGATACAGTTTTTCAGCATTGGTTGGTTCCGTTTCGGAAACTGAATCAGAATCAGAATTAGAGGATGACGGCGAAGCCGCTGTTGGTCGCCCTCAGACCAAGGCTCCAGTTCCCATCCGCAAATTATCGGAAAAACCTAAAGCAGCAATTCAGAAACCTGAACCTGGCAAACTTGAAGAAACTACTGCTCCAGTCCCTGCTACCCAGGAGCCCGTTACCCCTGCACCTGTAAGCAATAACCAGGTAACTGTTCCCCCTACCCAGGCACAACCCGCTTCAAAGCTGGTAACACAGGCTAATCCAAGGATAGCAAAGATTCGCGAGATCTTTACCATTTCCGGAAGAATCGGCCAAACTCCCGATCAAATGAAAGCAATGATCGGGGAAATTCTCAACCTGGGACGCCCTATCAGGGAGTCATCCGAAGTTACTGATTCAAACATCGATTTAGTGTTGGAGTCCTTTCGCCAGGCCCTCTCCAACATGAACAAATCTTTGAAGGAGGCGGCCTAAAGCCATGATTACTAATATCCACAAAATTCCTGAAATTTTTCTCCGTGCTCTTGAACGAGACGACTATAATGATGGTGGCGTTGACATATCGGTGACCCGACTGATTCAACCACCTAAGCTTGTAGCACTCCAAGAGCTGCACCGGAACGAACTTTCCCAAGATCTCGGTTCGAAAATATGGCTAATTCTAGGGAAAACTTTACACAAAATATTGGAAGAGTGCTCGGAAGAAACCGCCATTGTCGAACAAAGGTTCTTCACAGAGCGCCATGAATACAAGATTTCTGGCGCATTTGACAAATACGACCCGAAAACCCGCACCATTACCGACTATAAATTCACCACGGCTTACGGAGCCATGAATGGTGGACGCTCAGAATGGGTGTCACAACTTAATCTTCTGGCGCTCCTTGCCAGAGAAAATGATCTGCCAGTGGAAAATCTAAATCTCTGCCTCGTGCTCCGGGATTGGTCCCAAACCCAATTCGAAAGATCAAAGGACTATCCCCCAGCCCCGATCCTTCAGCTCCCGGTGGAACTTTGGTCAGAAGAAAAGGCGGAAGAATATTTGGATACCAGGGTGCGTTTGCACCAAGCCGCTCGGATTCACTTGCTGGAAGGTCAAGACAATTTGTATGACTGCTCCCCACAGGAACGCTGGCAAACGCCTGATGTCTTCGCCGTCATGAAGCCTGGTCGCAAGACCGCTGTTCGATTACACGATACAGAATGTGCCGCGAAAGCTTATGCTGAAACCGCCGGTCCCGATCATTATGTCGATCACCGGCCTGGAAAAAGCATTCGATGTGAAAGCTATTGTCCCTGCCAAAAAGTATGTGACCAGGGAAGGGCTCTTCAGGCCCAAGCCAAGTAACCCGGTAATGCAAAGGAAAGGAGCCCATGGTGCTTCTTTCTTTTACCTATCAGAGAATGGAATGGGCGTCTTGCGGGGGGCGTGGTTACACAAGGGAGGGGGTCCAGGTTCAGGGTGCCAAATGACCTGAAACGTAAGAAAGGAAAACAGGAAGAAAGGTTTTTTCCCTTCTTCCTGCTTTACCTATAGTTTTATTACGTTTCGGGAAGTCCTACCTCCCTTTTTTTGCGTGATTACTCGAACCCTCGGGGGAAAAGAATGGGTCAATGGGAGTAAATTGGTCATTTTCTAACCTATAACTATAATATGTCAATAATATAAAATCTGACAAATTTCTGGTCTAGGTAAGGAATGATCCCATTCCATCCCATTAACCCATTCCCGTTTATCTCACCCCTGCTTTCGCACATACCACCAGGCTACGCCATCAGTCGTTTTCTCCGCTCGTGCAAAGCAGAGTCCGTTGACGATCTTGCCTACACGCGCTTCGATCCATCCGCCCAGCATTCGTGAAATCACGGCTCCCTTGGAATCGGATGCCACCTCTGCCATTGCTTCTTTTAGAGTATATTTGCATGCATTTCTAGCAACAACAGCTTCGGAAGCAGCTTTAAGGTGAAATTGGGATATTGGAACGTTCTCAATTTCATCAACAAACCTCACCGCTTTCGAGACCGACATCGATTTACCACCAACCAAGCCATACCACGCCGACAAGAGCATGGAAAGCTTTGCAGCTTCCGGATCGATATCCGCCTGTCGGTCAAGAACGACAAGAGGATCGGCAACCGGAGCAATCTTCAACGCACCCAGCCATGCTACAGCCTGCCTGACTGTATCGCTCCAGATGTCGTAAGATGCGAACCTGCCGGGTATTACCTTCGGCTTTCCGGCCATGAAGAACCCCTTCATGATGATAAGCACATCTTTAACGAGTTCGAGTCTGTGCCGTAAGCAGTAATCAGCCGGGTCCAGTGAAAACTCACGTTTCCAGACCTTCTTTGCTTCCATTACAGGGTCGATTCTCGCGATGAGAATCCGCCGGTTAAGGTCACCTACCGGGCGCAGATTGTTTCCCGTGAGAATCCACAGTGCGCGATTCGACACAGTACAGTTCTGCGAAAAGTTCAAGAGTCTGTCGGAATACCTTTCCGAAGTGAGTATCGCCGCGAAAGTCGGAGACGTGATCTTGCCAACCAGGTTGTCAATGATCACAGCGCCAGCGCCTTTTACCAGATCCGCGAAGAGCTTCTTCTTGGTTTCAGTTTCATTTTCAAACGGCGGACTGATATCTGGTTCATGACCAGTGGCCAGTATCCCTAAGCACCTTGCCAGAAGGGTTTTACCACTACCTGCTGTTGGCGCATCAAGCCCAAAGGCAGGGGCGGTTGGTAAGCACGGTCTCATGACAGCAGTAATAATAGCTGCCAGCATGACCCCACGCGTTACATCATCAGCGAACGGAAAGTCTTTGAATGGCTTCCATAGCCTATCAAAAGCAGCCTTGATTTCAGCAATGCTTGGATTTATCGCAATTTCCGGCCAAACTTCTGACGCCAGAAACAGAATATGCGTGCCGCTGTCATATCCAGGCTTATTAATGATTCTGCCATCTGGAGTGATGGTTGGCGCAGTTGATAAGGCCTTCAACTCAGGAAAACCGCGCTCACCGTTCTTGGCAAGAATCGTTTCGGAGATAGCTTTCTGAATATCGATGGGAACCATCTTTTTAGTTCGGAAATCATATTTCTCGAAACTTATCAGTCGGGAAATCTTGTCCTGCAACCATGAGGCACCTACCGGAAAACGCTCTTCCCCGGTAATTCGGAACATGGTCTCCTGGTTTCCGTCCTCGAAAAGATCGTCCTGATCCAGGAGGACCTGAATGATCCGGTCGATCAGATACGCCTTGCTCCCTGCTTCCACACGAAGAACAGCGGAAGCCTTCTTTAGGCTAAACCTGCGCCCACCATGTGCATGAGAGAAGATGAATGGCCTACCACTCATCGTATCTGCCCTTGCAATGCGGTGATCGTTTGCATAGTCCCATTCCATAGGATCGGCGAACCTTTCACCATGCCATTTCTTCAGGTCCCCGAGAATTTCATTTACGGTGACCTTGGCCCTTGAGGAATGCAAAAGTACGAAGTCTCCATACAGCACTCCGCCTTCGAGAGCAGCAATTACAGTTCGGCGAACCTTTTCCAATACGGGGTGTTCAGCATCTTCACCAGCGATTTCCTTGGTTCTCTGTTCAACGAACTCCGCTTTCACCTTCCTTGAATTCGGCGAAGCTTCCAGTCTAGCATTTATCTTGACCGTTTCCAGTTGTGATCGTTCATTGTCTTCAAGGGGTTTTACGATCTCACAATCCAGGAACTTTTTTGTCCCTGCAATGAGTTTCCCAACTAGTCTTTCCTGGGCAAGTGGCTCGACAACAACGGCCCCGCCTGCAAAGTCAAGTCGTTCTGGTTGCCAGACCGATGTGTCCACAATCGTCCGTTCCAGAAGCGAACCGCATTTGGAGATATCGAATCGACCATATCCGGCCAACCAAAGCCGTTCAGTAATAATCTTTCCGATGTGCGGAATTGCGGCAGCATTCGATATATGGATGTAAAGCCGCTGTCCCATAATACCGCGAAGCGTTTCACCGGCCGAAACATTCACGATCTGGCTACTGGCGGATGGCCTCCAGAGCATCTCAACATCCGAAAGGAACGGACATGCTTCCCTGATCTTAGTGATCAGCTCCTCTTCGGTCAAAGGACTTCCAGAAGCAGACGGGTCATAGTCGAGGAACATAATTCCTCCACCAGAAGACCAGCCCATGTCTTTCTTGGTTCGTGTTTTCGCCGAAGCGTATTTCTCAGGTTCCTTCTCTTTCATTCCTTCCGACACCACTGTCCCAGAATCAAGGCCTTCAAAAAGGCCATACGCCAGAGCGTCGTTGGGTGTGAGCGTGGAAAGGAACTCAGAAAACTGGGAGAGTGTTTCGACTTCAATTTTTCTGAATGTTCCTTCGGAAAGCTGAGCTAGGTTGATTTTCTGAAGTTTACCTTCAGGATTTAGAATGAACTTTTTACTCAAAGGTCCATTCGAATGGAACGCCGTAAAAACTATCGGCGAACCACGGGTAATGTTATCCATACAATTCCTCCGAGAAGTGCGTCTGGTCGCCCCTATAAGGGAGCGAAAAACCCGGAT
>JAZDKD010000499.1:0-2181 GCA_043803345.1 Pseudomonadota bacterium | reverse complement strand
GGGTTATGGGTACATGAAGGATTTTAATGTCGAACGAATGTTTAGAGACGCGAAATTAACCCAGATTTTTGAAGGAGCGAATCAGATCCAGCGAATTGTCATTGCCAGGGAAATCCTGAAAGAAGTGGGACTGTCAATTTGAAACTGCCGGACCATTTCTAACATCGAGCGCAGAGGGAGGTTGTAAAGTGTTCAAACTTGACGAAGAACAGAAAATGATTCTTGAAACAGTCCGTCGGATAGCTGCCAAGGAGATTGCGCCTATAGCGGCGGAACTCGATGAAACAGCCGGCTTTCCGCAACATGCTGTCGATGTTTTCGCTCAAAATGGCTTGCTAACCCCCCTACTCCCGGCTGAGCATGGCGGGGTTCAACTTAGTTTCCTGCTTTTTTCAATGGTATTGGAGGAGATTGCCAAAGTGTGCGCGTCGTCAGCCCTAGTGCTAATCGCTCAGGCCGACGGAATGCTGCCCATTTTACACAGTGGAGGAGAATCCCTTAAGCAACGTTATCTTGAGCGACTTTCAGGTGAATCCTGCCAGTTGACTGCGCTTGCAGCGACTGAGCCATCCGCCGGTTCCGACATTTTATCCATGCGGACAAGAGCTGTGCGCAAAGGAGACAAATATGTTGTCAACGGACAGAAATGTTTCATTACAAATGGTTCCATCGCTGATTTTTTTGTCTTGTACGCATACACTGACCCATCTAGGGGAGCTCGAGGCATGAGCGCCTTTGTGGTCGAAAAAGGCTTTCCCGGCCTGGTTTATGGCAAGAATGAAAACAAAATGGGGATGAGGGGTTCTATCAATTCCGAGTTATTTTTCGAGGACATGGAGGTGCCGGAGGAAAACCTTGTCGGGAATGAAGGAGAGGGGTTCCCTAATCTCATGAAAACACTTTCCATGAGTAGGCTTTTTTGCGCTTCCCAAGCGATTGGTATCGCAGAAGGGGCCCTTATACAAGCGATAAATTACGCCAGAGAAAGGGTTCAATTTTCTAAACCCATAGCAGCCTTGAGTCCAATTCAATTCATGATCGCAGACATGGCTGCCGGAGTTGCGTCTTCAAGACTTTTGACTCATAAAGCTGCTTGCCTGTTTGACGAAGGAGAGGAGAAAAAGGCGGGAACTTTTGCCGCCATGGCCAAGTTCACAGCATCAGACACTGCCATGAAAGTAACTACCGACGCAGTGCAAATTATGGGCGGCTATGGGTATATGAAGGACTACCCCGTGGAACGAATGATGCGAGACGCCAAACTAACCCAAATCTATACGGGCACCAATCAAATCATGAGGCTGGTGACTGGAAGATCAATTTTGGAAAACCAGTAGTCAGATGTTCGCAATGCCCAGTTCTAACGCTTTTGTGATTGATAAGCGGAGGAAGATCCATTAATAATATCAAACCGACTGTAAACCGGCAAATCTAGCGAAATTGAACCAGAAGCTTCAGCATGGATCACAAAACCATCTTGTGGGGAAATGCCGAACTGCCGATCTGGAACGAAGCCGTGACCAAGGAGTGACTTCATAATGGAGAACTTTTGGATTGCTATGGGTCTTACCACGCTTGCGGGCATGTCTACCGGAATCGGAAGTGTGATAGCATTTACAGCCAAAAGGACCAACTATCGTTTTCTCTCTGTGGCAACGGGCTTCTCGGCAGGCGTAATGCTATATGTTTCATTCGTGGAGATTTTCTTCAAGGGAGTTGAATCTCTGACAGGAAGATATGGCGACTACTGGGGACACTGGATAAACGCTGCGTCGTTCTTTGGTGGCATGTTGATAATTGGAGTGATCGACAACCTGATCCCCGCTGCAAAAAACCCGCATGAGACGCACACCGAAGAGGAGACCATGCCGCTGCACAATCCATTAGCGCCTTTGCCGGAATGCATAACCGCCTTAACTAAAGACATGGGATCAGGGGGAACAGCCCACGATCATCAAAAACTTATGCGGATGGGTTTATTTACGGCGTTGGCAATAGGAATCCACAATTTTCCCGAGGGATTGGCGACGTTCCTGGCCGCTTTGCAGAACCCGAGCCTGGGTGTGGCAATCGCCGTGGCGATTGCTCTACACAATATCCCTGAAGGGATAAGCGTTTCGGTTCCCATTTTCTACGCCACCGGAGACCGTAAGAAGGCGTTTCTTTACTCTATGCTCAGCG
>JAZDKD010000498.1:0-2757 GCA_043803345.1 Pseudomonadota bacterium | reverse complement strand
CTGGCATCCCCGAAAGGAATCTCAACTTCGAATTCATTCTCCAATAACGATACTAACTCAACGACATTTATAGATTTAATATATAAGTCATCGACGAAACGAGTATCTCTGGACAGAGTACCTATATCCTTTTTACAAATTCTCGCAACCCCTTTCATTACACTGTCAGTAACCCTTTCTTCTAATGTCGTCATCTTTTGCTCCTTTTATATTTCATTTGGGGTGTATCTTAAAATGAAGCTCTCACTTCTGGACCCACAGCACCACAATTCTTGTCTTCCATCTCAAGGTTTCCATGATTTATTACCTCCTCTCGTTTTCTGATTTGAATTTACTATTCTTATAGGGCTGCGTCAATACCTAGAATAGAGAAGACCTGTTGTTCCCTGCGAGCAACAATTAGCCAGTATGTTCAAACTGGATCAAGCAGCATCCATAAATTGCAAGGTAAGATTTTAACCCTCCCCCTTGTGAATATATGGTGTTTGGTTGCCCCATCTTTTCAGCGTAGATGGACACTATTCCGTCTACGACAGCGTTGCCGTCTGTGAATGCAAACGGCCATTTTTTTTCAGATAAGTCATCTCTTGTGATGTCGGGATTGCTCCAAAAATAGGGCACCTGCTTGTCACAGGCGCCATTCACTATTATTACCTATTTCTGACTGTTGAGCTCGATATAGTAACGTTCGTCACTCGGCTCGATGAGCATGTTGTTGTTGTCAAGAACATAGTGCGGAAGGATGGGGCTTTCGGGTCTGTTTCGGTTTGCATTGGAAACTACGCAAACCATAGGAACATCGTTGTCCTTAATGAACTTAGTCCAGCCCGCTCTGTCCATAATACCAATGTCAAGATGTTTGAAACCAATGCTGAACTCGAAGTCAACATAGCTGAAAGGCTCGGCTGTGGGAACTTCATAAAGTTCAATGATAAAACCACCAAGAATGATTTCCTGCATCTTAGGAGCAATGCCGCCCTTCCCATAGTTGCATTCTTTCACGGGCAGAGACTCAAATCCGAATACAGCTTTATACCACTCGATGGTATCTTCAATGTTCTTCACATGAAGTGCAAGGTGCTGAGCTCTGATGCCGAACTCGCCCCAAACTTTAACGGTAGGATCGTCAGCAAGAGGATCATTTGAAACCTCGATCAGAACTCCAGTGTTGTCCTTTACGAATACGTTGGAATGATCAGCATCGTAATTCTCATATACGAACTCTACGCCTTTGGATTTAGCATATGTTACCCACTCGCCAAATTTGCGAACTGCAAAACCGAGATGCTTTACGCCGATGCTATATTCGTAGTCAACCATAACATAAGCTGCAGGATTCTTAACTTCATAGACTTCAAGATCGAAATCGCCGAGATGGATCATACGCATTTTGGGGAACATACCACCGCGGAAACGGTCTTGTCCTGTCCCAGGATCGAATCCAAAAATATCTTTATACCATTCAATAGTTTCAGCCTGATTATAAACATGAAGGCCGATATGATCAGCTCTCAGTCCAAAGTCTGTAACTTTACTCATCTGGATATCCTCCTGTTAGAATATTTTTGTCATATGATTTGTCCAAAGAGCTTAAACTCTCTGTTCTCTCTGATTGAGAGTTCTCTGGAAACCGCCGTTGGGTGCGGGAAGAACCTTAACGTCCCGATAGCTGTCCTGTACACGATAGCCTTCGAGTTTCCACTGGCCCATTGGAGTGTCAGCTGTACCTGTGAGTGTGTCGCCCTTTACGGAACCAACAACATGCATGCCATACTGCTGGCAGGGGTTATTCCAGTACGCATCAAATTCAAAATTATCCCCATCGATTTTGCCACCGAGGAAATTGCTTGGAAGCCAGAAAAAAGTGGATATCATGGTACCCTTCAGGTTGCCGTCCTGCACATAGAACTCAACTACGCCTTCATGCATGATGTTCATGACGCCGGTATCGCACTGAAGTGTGCAGTAGTAACTTCCTTCTACCATTTTTTGATCTCCTTATTTTCAGAAATTATTTGTTTGGTGGTTATTCAGCCACACGGGTGCCTTCAAATGTGTAAAGACCTGCAGGGTTCTTTGTGGTACCGGTAATCTTGTCACCGTTAACCTCGCCCTTTACATCCATAGCATACTGCTGGCAGGGTGTATTCCAATAAGCTGTAAACTCAAATCTGTTTCCATCGACTTTACCTCCACGGAAAGTGCTGGTGATCCAGAGAGATGTTACAGGAATCATAACACCTTTGAGCTCACCGTCCTGCTGGTAGAGCTTAATTGTTCCGCTGTGGCTCTGGTTGCCAGTGGAGTTGGTGCATTTAATGTAGTAACTTCCGTCGATCATTGTTTCAATCTCCTTTTTTCCTGTCAAATATGACGTTAACGGAATCAACCTTCCCGAAGACGGCGAACAACGTCTGCAGATCGTCTTTGGTCACGTCATAGGACAGATTACCCACATAAATGTTCACAGTGAGCTCCCTTTTCTATAATAAAACATCAATATTCTATATGACGATCACCGTCAGTACAAATGTCCTCGCGTCTTTTTCACCCCCCTGCCAGGGACGACTATAGTTTATCGTGGTAGTGGTAGTGACAGTCCGGCCCGCCGTAAACCAGCATTCTTCAATACCAGACATACCCGCTACCGGTTTATTATCATTAGTTGCTCGAGGCGCAATGTACTCGTGTCCTGTCTGTTTCAAAATAGTTTCATTTCATCATTGGCCAACTTCGCCAGTTCGACTGAGGTCTTTG
>JAZDKD010000497.1:0-5704 GCA_043803345.1 Pseudomonadota bacterium | reverse complement strand
TTATTTCCTTTCCATCTTCAGAAACAGGCAATCCGTCCTGATAAATCTTTGTATTTGGATAGGGGAGGTTCAGTTTGTTGATGGCTATGCCAAGCTCATTCCAATAGCGTTCTATTGACAGTTTCTTCCTCTTCCATGCTTGTAGACCCATTTTCTTCAGATATGAGTCTCTTATGACAGGACCGAGGGCGCCCATGTCCGTTTCGGTATGCACAATCGGTAAGCAGTAGAGTTTTCTCTTGTCGGAGTCGTTTGAGGAGATCTTTTGATGTGTGACCACTTTAAAACATTCCCTCCAAATCATCAAACTATGGAAGTAATTCCATAGAACAGACTCCATATATTGAGGAATTTGTCCATTAATATCGACTCGTAGCCGTAAAAAACTATCCAGCGGGCTTTTTCGAAAAGCGGTGTCCGCTGACTGACGAAATCTCATTGGTGGTGTGGCTTTGATCTCGAAACAGATCATCTTCAAAGAAGCCCAGATCGAATTTTTTCCCGGCAATGACGCCCTCAATGGAGCAATTTGGGCGCCATGACATCTGACGTAAGATTTACCCTATTATTAATTGGATTCCATCGGGTTCCCGTTCTAAAAGTTCTTGGTTCAGTTCTTGCTACTCAGATTTTTCCGGAGTGTGCCGGTTTTGACTATAAGTTTGATTTCGGATATGGTTTTTATCCGTTTTCTGAAAAGCTCATTTCTAATTATTATTGCCAAGGTGCTGCGAAAGGATTAGACGACTGATGCAAGATCATAACCAACCAGAAGTCTTAGACTCTCACGTTGGGCGACTTGAAACAGAAGTTTTAGTCCCGACCATGGAGATTCAAAACTTGCGACTTGAAACTGACTTTTGCGCGAATAAAGAGTTTACGCAACTTCTTCTCGAATATTTCAACGGAATTTTTTTCAAGGCAACCGTAGATGGCAAAGTGTTCGCTATCTCTGGAGATTTTGAAAAGATAACAGGCTATGGCAAAAATGAACCGGCATTCGACGAACATTGGTGGACCAGCCTCATACACCCCGAGGATTTCAACTCAGTTCAGGATGAGATCAATCAACTGACATCCGCCCCGGGTGTTGTGATGAAAAGGGAGTTTAGAATCGTCAGAAAAGATGGAGAAATACGTTGGGTGAATGTTCTTGCCCACTCCAGGAAAGTCAGGGCCTTTGAATCACTACTGATTCAGGCAGTGATGTTTGACGTTTCCATTAGAAAGGAAAATGAAGCGCTGGCAATCGCGAACGAAAGAAGAAAAGCGCTGGCAGAAACGGCAGGGGGCGTAGCCCACAATTTTAACAATATTCTCCAGGTCATATTGAGCGGCGCTCAGTTGATCGAATCGGACATACGAACAGGCGAAATATCGGAAGTTTCGGAGATCCTGGAACTGATTCTGAAAAATTGCAGGATAGGCGCTCAAATAGTTAAAAGGCTGGGAGTATTCGCTGGAACTCTAAAGTATGACAGCCATCCTGGCCACGAGTTCTTCGATCTTGCCGACGCCGCTAGGAGCGCCCTGGCTTATATCGAAGACTGGCGCGCCAAAAACTCGCCTGATACAAAGGATTTGATTAAATTTCATACTGAAATTGAGAATAATCTCTATGTCTGGGGTTCCAAGAATGCAATATCCCGTGTCATTGCGGTGCTTATGAAGAACGCGTTTGAAGCCACCCCCTCGACTGGAAAAATTAGCTTGGCAACTCGTGTCGATAAAGACAAAGCGATTCTGGAGGTGAGCGATAGTGGTGTTGGGATTGGACAGGACCATCAGGCCAAGATATTTGCCCCTTTCTTTTCTACCAAGACTAGCGTTGGTTCAGGTCTCGGGCTCTCCGTAGCCATGAAAATTGTGGAAGACCATGATGGGAAAATTTCTTTCCGTAGTTCAGAAACAAAAGGATCAGTTTTTAGAATAGAGCTGCCCAGGGCATGGCCTGACCTAAGCTGCAATGATATTCCGGCCAGTCAGATGAGTCTCGGAACAAAGAAAATCCTGTTGATTGATGATGATAAGGCTGTTCTGAATTTGTTACGGAAGAGGATCAAGCGGCTCGGGTATGACGCCTATAGCGCTGATTCAGCCATTGAGGGTTTGAGCAAGTTCAAAGATGAACCGGTCGACGTTATATTGTGTGATTTGGCTTTAAACGGTATGAACGGTATGGAAATAGCCCGAGAAATCAAAAGAATTTCCGTAGCAAACGATATTGTCAGGCCTTTGTTTATAATTATGACCGGATGGAATGTTGAATCCATAGACAAAGACAAATTTGCTGAATTCGGCATTGACGAAATCTTGCAGAAACCACTTGATGTTTCTAAAGTCATTTCTATAATTGATTCAACTTCGTGATGCCGCTCAGGCGATTTTCGTCAAACTGTTAACTCACACTGAAGTCCGCCATCCTGTCACCCTTCATCAATGATCTTCCGGACCTTTTCAAGGAGTTGCGCCTTATCAAACGGCTTCAACATGAAATCTCTGGCCCCTGCCTCTTCCAATTCCTGATTCATCCCTGGTTTGGTAAATCCGGTTAAAACAAGTACTTTGACATGGGGGTCCATGTCCCTTAAAATTTCAAGGCACCCCATCCCTCCCATTTCAGGCATTATCAGGTCCAAGAGGACAAGTCGGATTTTGTCCCGGTGTTTTGCATAAATCTTTATAGCTTCTTTAGCGTTTGAAGCTGTAATTACATGGTAATTGGCTCCATTCAGTTGGAGTGCGCCCATTTCAAGGATCTCAGGGGCGTCGTCGACCATTAGTATCGTTTCACCTTGACCCTTGGGTGGTTCTTTATTCTCAGAGTATTGTTCTTCAGGGTCTTCCTCAACAGCCGGAAAATAGATCTTGAACGTAGTGCCTACTGATGGCTTGCTCTCACAAATAATCCTAGCGCCATGCTGTTCCACTATTCCGTATACCACTGCCAGCCCAAGCCCTGTTCCTTCGCCCTTTTCCTTGGTGGTGAAGAATGGTTCAAAAATGCGCCTTACTGTTTCTTCATTCATTCCAGTCCCGGTGTCTGTCATGGTCAGCAGTACGTAGCTGCCAGGCTTTGCGCCAGGGAGAGAACTACAGAATTTCTCATCCAAAAGTGTGTTTTGCGTTTGGATGGTTAGCCTGCCACCATCCTGCATGGCGTCGGCGGCGTTTATCGCAAGGTTCATCAATATCTGTTCTATCTGCGTCGAGTCACCATTGATCGATGGCAGATCATCGGCTGTCACAACATCTATCTTGATCATTTTGGGAATAGTTCGGGACAGCAACGACTCAGTTTGCTCGACAAGTTTGTTAAGATTTAACGGTTCGAGTTGGACGCTGGTTTTTCTGCTGTACACCAGCATTCCCTTGACCAATTCAGCGCCGCTCGTGGCCGCCTTTCGAATTCTGTCGAGATCTTTCCGCAGTTTCTCAGGTAGGTCTTTGTTAAACTCTATCAGTTCCAGGGAACCCAAAACCACCTGGAGCATATTTCTGAAATCGTGGGCAAATCCCCCTGCAAGGGTCCCTATGGCCTCCATCTTTTGGGCCTGAAAAAGCTGTTTTTGAAGCTCAATCTGTTGGGTCACGTCATGTTGTACCACTACGAAGTTAGTGAGGTTCCCAAACTTATCGTAAATTGGTGAGATCGTGGCGTCCTCATGGTATTCAGTCCCATCTTGTTTTCTGTTGATAAACCGCCCTGACCATGCTTTTCCAACACCAATAGTGTCCCAAATTTGTTCATAAAAATTGCCGTGATGAAAATCACTGTTGAGAACATTCGGCGTCTTTCCGATGAGTTCATCGCGACTATATCCACCTAGGATCTCCTGTGCAGGATTAACGTATTGAATTATCCCTTTAGCGTCAGTAATGATGACAGCCTCCGCAGCCTGTTCAATAGCGGTAGATTGCAGTTTCTCTTGTTCCTCCACCCGCTTGCGCTCTTTGATATCACGAACCACCCCTGCGGCGTGCCAGTGACCACCCATCTGGAAACTGGAAAGGGAAAGTTCTATCGGGAACTCCTCTCCATCCTTTCTACGAGCAACAAGCTCCGTAATCCTTCCTATTGCGTTTCCTCGGCCAGACACAACGAAGTCTTTGAAAGCAGAACGGTATGCGGCGTGATATTCTGGAGGCGCCAACAGTTCATGGACATCTTTCCCCATTACCTCGGAAGAGTTGTAACCGAAGATTCGTTCCGCCGCAGAGTTCCAAAAAGAGATTTCCCCTTTGTCATCAATTAGGATGATCGGATCAAAGACAGAACTTGTGATGGATCTAAATCTCCGCTCCGATTCTCGAGTATCCTCTTCTGCCCGCTTGTGGTCTGTGATGTCCTGGTAGGTCCCAGTGACCCTTAATGCTCTTCCGTCCGCATCCCTTCCCACAACCTTTCCCCGAGCTAAGACCCATTTATATTCTCCCGATTTGGTCCTAACTCGGTACTCTGACTCGTAAGAATCAGTATGACCGGCCAGATGATCTGCGAATGCGCTTAGGCTGTGCTTAATGTCGTCCGGGTGGAGCAAGGTTTGCCAAAAGTCAAGTGTGGGTTCGATCTCATCCAATCGATAACCAACGATGTTTAATGCCCTGTCGTTTACAACTGCGCGCCCCTTGAGCATATCCAGATCCCAGAAGCCCAGGTCCGCTCCTTTCAACACAAGATCCAGTCTTTCCTGAGTGATTTTTGAGGCCTCCGCAGCCATAATTCTTGCGGTTTCGTCACTGTAAACCGCCACGATTTCTCCTGAAGGCAGCTTGTAGACGTAATTGTCTTTCCAGCCCTGTATCCTGTTGTCCTTGTATTCCTTAATCGGATAATATTCTGCGTTGCCGGTTCGCCAAACCCTCTGGAACACATCGAAGAGACCAAATTCTCTGACCCCTGGGAAAACTTCGAGCACGCTTCTGCCGATAACCTGGCTCCGTGAAATTTGTTCGATCTTTTCGGCTGCCTCGTTAAAATCCAGGAAGACAAAATCCTCACCATTGTTCTTAGCTCGGTATATAGCAACTCCATCATTTATAGATTCACATAAGGATCTGAAACGTTCTTCGCTCAAAAGTAGCGCATTTTCCAGAAGTTTGCTCTGGGTGATGTCGCTGACCGCAGTACGGATCACATAGCCACCGCTATCCTCCCCTTGCGGTTTAGCGGGGGCATGAATACGGATGCTTTCGAGACGGGCGTAAAATGATGAACCGTCTTGGCATTTGAGGGTAAGAACACAAGAATGTTTCTCCTCATGCCCCAGAACGGCAAGGACATGCTGATACCACTGTTCAAGGCTCTCGTCAGCGACAAAGTATCCAAAACCCCGTCCAAGTAACTTTGGGCGGGGCATCCAGAGTAGCGTGGCCCCTGTCAGGTTGACATCTTTGATGATCCCCTTATGGTTCAGAGTAAAGTATGCGACAGGAGCGAAATCATAAAGGTCCCGGTACTTATTCCTGGACTCTTCTAATTCAAGCTGAACTCCTTTTAGTTCCTCATTCTGCATCTCCAGTTGAATCTGATGGACATGGAGTTCGTGAATAATCTCTTCAGGGGTTTGATTCGCAAGTTCCGACGATGGCCTTGTAGCCTTGCCGAGTTGATTCTGAGCAGCGTCTCGTAGAGCGCTCTCGCCGCTAACATTGTCCAGGTCCTTTTTATCTGTCATCGGCTTAATCCTTATAAACGTCTCGC
>JAZDKD010000496.1:0-2069 GCA_043803345.1 Pseudomonadota bacterium | reverse complement strand
ATAAGAATTTTCGCCGCCCTTCATAAACACTCCGGCCCCGCTTTTGTCAGGATCGCCTATGACTGCGATGATAAGCGGAACATCCTTAAGGAAATCTGTTTTGTATTTATCCATCCATTTCCACCCAGTTTTCTCGAAAAGCTGCTTTTTTGTGATATCAGAGTGTTCGGCGATTCTGGTTTTCGTTTCCTTGCTCGTGACTACCAGGAATTCCCATGGTTGATTGTTCGCTGGTGACGGTGCCCAATTGGCGGCTTCCAATATCTGTCTGACCGCACTCTCGGCAATCGCATCGGGCAAAAAACTGCGACAACTGCGTCGACTTTTGATTGCCTCAAAAATGTCCATTTTAAGTCTCCTTCTTTGTTAGATTCCCGGCTTTAGCGAATCCCCAACAGCTTGAGCCATCACCATAGTGGGGGCAAGATCAGCTCGGTCCTGCCTTTGAAAGAACTCGTCTTCTGTGTAGGTTCAGTCAGGCGACAAACTAAAAACTTCTTCCAAGGTGAATTTTCCTTTTCGCTCTTGCCTACTTGATTCGGAAGCGCCAGGCGCAAACAGATTCACTTGGAACCGGGTCAGGAGGACACCAAAGATTTTCAACTAGAACTTGAGGATCAATTTCTTTAACAAACTCAGTATATTCTGTGATTCCAGCAGATTTACACGGGTAGTCTGGCATCCCTTTTCGTCTGCGAGACGTTTGGACGCGGCATTCTAGCATTTTGAACAATAGGTTGCCGTTCTCATCCCAAGATGTGGCATAAGGGTTGATAGTGGAATATATCCTCAGCTTCAGGGCCTGCTCGAGGCCTTCCAATCCCGAGTTTTCAGGCAATCCTAGATAATTCTTGATCTTAAAAGCCTCCATATGAGCGAAATGTGACCAACAACTATCATTAACCGCTTTCGCGAGTTTCATGCCAAGTTGGGCTTCAACTGCCTGAAACCACAGGCCGTCTCCTGCAAGCCATGTCTTTGCAATATCAGCGATGAGGGCCAGCAGTTCGTCCTCTGATTTCGATGCAAGAATGGTCGGAAGGCCATCCTTTAATTCGATCCCAAAGTGGGGAGCAAGTCTTTTCAAGGCAAGCGGACAATACTGCTGAAGAGCCCCTTTTTCAGCTTCCAGAGCATTCTTAATTCCGAGTTGTTTAACGGACTCGGTGAACCACATTCCATAATGTACCAGCACGTCCCCCAGAAAAAATCCTACGAATTGGAGCAATTCCTCTCTGGAAAGTTTTGTCATGTCCGAAGTTTCTTCATTTTGCATCATGATTCTCCTGAGTATCAAGCGCTACCTATTTCTCTGCCTCGCCTCTGAGCGGTGAAGACTGGGGAGATATAAGCGCTTCGACCAATACGTAAGCGGCTTGTAGGGCCTCTGTCGGGCAAAGGGGGAAACATTCCTTGCAGTTCCAGCACTCCTTTGAGGCTATCTCCGGGATAAAACAGATCTCTTTCCTGATTCCTCTGTCAATAAATCCGACAGCGTTTTTCTTCTTGACCTCAGCGCAGTATCTCACACATAGACCACAGTGAATGCAAAAGGAGGCCTCTTTTTCAAAGCGGTTTCTGTCTGCCCCATACTCCTTAGCAAGATCCTGCAATATGAACGAATCCGGAGCATGGGCCATTTGTAGTTCCAGAATCATTTTACGAATTCTGTCTATCTTCTCGGATCTTGTTCTTACAATTATGTTGTTCTCGACAGGGTAGACGCAGGAAACAACCATTTTTGTCCACCCGCGACTCTCGACCTCTACGATACAAAGTCGGCAACCCCCGTACGGTTCCAGTTTCTCATGGTGACACAGTGTGGGGATAAATATCCCTGCGCTCTGGGCCGCCTCTAAAAGGGTCATGTCCTGCTTCGCCTTGACTTCTCTTCCGTCTATTTTTAACAGAATATCGCTCATTTTTCTTTTTTCTTTCTGACTATGGTTCGAGCTTCTTCGGGTATTCGGGGCGGAACAGGTTCACCGGAAATTTTCCGCACCGCTCGGAACCTTGGCGGGCAAACTTCAAAGCAGGTTCCACACTTTGTGCATTTGTCATGGTCAACT
>JAZDKD010000495.1:0-2408 GCA_043803345.1 Pseudomonadota bacterium | reverse complement strand
GGAAATCTGTTGCTCAGCTCAATGGAGTTAATCCAGCTGTTCTCGAATAGTTGAGTGATTTTAAAACCCCCGGCGAAATCAGGCAAATAGGTAACTCTAGATTGTCAACCAGCCTAGGAAACCGGATGAAACAACCCTTTTGCAGCGTGAGTTGAATCTGATCTCCTAAAGAAGCCAAAAAAGAGATCTACAAGCGCATGAGAATCCCTGCGCACGAAGATCTGGAAAAACTAACAACCATAGATCTGGATTCAAATCCTTCGGAAAAGCTCCCCCCAAGACGGCTAACTCATTCTATGACTACTAAAACGTCGCCGACTTGGTACGAATCTCCAACTTTAACTTTTATATCTTTGATTGTTCCGCCAGCGGTGGCAACTATTGGCAGTTCCATCTTCATAGCTTCAATTATGATGAGATCCTGATCTTCCTGCACGCTGTCTCCAACATTCACGAGTACATTGATAACCTTACCGTTCATAGGCATAGTGACTTCGGCCATGTCCAAAACCTCCTAGGGTATATTGCTAAACTGATGCTAAAAGAATTCTCTGAAAAAAACTCGAAAACAATCTGACAAAATAATTTTAGCATTATACGATCGCAGATTGGGAATTGCAAAGATAAACCTGACCTGCAATTGCCTCTAAAAACAAAAAAGGCCTAGCACAGTCTCGTTACAATTACCCAGATCTGTACAGACCTTGAAGTCCTATAACAATTTCTATAGTTGAGGCTAATCAATCTTACCGGAACAAAAAACTAAATCTAATGATTGTCCGAGGAAGGCTGACACAATTCCATGAGAACACCGTGAGTAGCTTTGGGATGCATGAAAGCAACGGACATTCCGTGAGCTCCATGTCTCGGTTTTTCGTCAATCATCCTGATTCCCTTAGCCTTCAGTTCAGATATGGCCTGATTGATGTCGTCCACTTCATAAGCTATATGGTGTAGGCCTTCCCCATTTTTATCGAGGAACTTCTTTATTGCGGAAGCTCCAGAAACGTCCTGCAAGAGCTCGACTGAACTATCGCCAATTGGAATGAAGGCTATTTTCATTCCCTGATATTCTTCGGTATGGGTGACCTGCAGAGGAAGTCCCTCGGTGAAAAAACTCATAGCCGCCTCTAGATCGCTAACAGCTAATCCAAGGTGCGCTATCCTATTAATTTTCATGGCAACCTCTCTCCAGATCGGCAGCAAATGTGCTTGAGAGAATGGGCTAGGTATTATTCAGAGGAAGCAGTGGAGCAACTAGACGTGTCACTTGATGTAGAAGGACTTGCCTTAGCGCTAGACTTACCAGCAGATGAGGCCGAACTGCGCGTGCCATAATCCGTAGCATACCATCCTGAACCTTTAAGAACAAATGTGGATTGAGATATTAATTTGCTGGCTTTGCCTCCACATTCCGAACAACATTCAATGGGAGCGTCCGATATCCTCTGCCAAGCTTCAAATTCGTTTCCACACTTTTCACAGCGGTATTCGTAAACAGGCATAGTATAAAAAAACCTCCTAGGGGTTATATCTATCTTATAATATCTCGATGCTAAAATTTCAATCCAGATTCATATAAATTCAACAAATTGTCGGTATTTTCTACACCTCTGAGAATTTCGCTCGTAACCGTGTGAACTAAATTTTCTTCATTTTCCCGGTCTTCCTGCGAGCCGAAGAAATCAACATCGAACCGCCTAAACCGGACAATATGTACAAGTTCGTGGGTTAGAACAAAAAGCCCCAGTGTCCAAAGATCATGTTTGTGAGGTCTGAGCAAAGCCCTCAAGATGGCAGGATCCTGCAACAATACCCCATAACATAAAGTTTCCTTGCTAGCCTTGACATTATTTGCGTTTTTTCTGGATCCGATACGAACCGTTTGAGCCAGAACATTAGTGTCTCTTAACCACGGGGCCGTTTCTTTCCACGTAAACACCGAATACGGGTTTTTGATCCATTCATCTGTGGCCAAGTCGAAATAACGCAATACAAGGCTTTCGGCCAAGAGGGACGCTCTACTGACGATAAAGCGATCAGACTCGGTGAAGAAGCCTTCAGACGTCATTTCAACTCAACCTATTTGTTCTTGTGTCTCTGTTTGGCGCGAAGCTTTTTGTGTTTATGCTTGCGCATCTTCTTTCGCCTCTTTTTTATAATGCTACCCATTTTGACCTCACCAAATTTCGAATTTTAATGTGTAGCACCTGGATGGGCTTATGTCAATCATGACATTTTGATTTTGCCCCTCAAAACCCGTCCGGGCACCCACAATTTTACTTTTAACGATATTGTAATCTATTTCATGGACAAGTCCCCGGCTTGCAAAGTTGCAGCGTATTTTATCCCGGACCAAATCTAATTGTTTCATTCCATGCCACATTACCAAATCCTAATCTTGGATC
>JAZDKD010000494.1:0-11944 GCA_043803345.1 Pseudomonadota bacterium | reverse complement strand
GCCGACGCTAAACATCGCTCAACTGCTGGAGACATCGCCCGTCTTCAGGTAAGAAACCTTGAAGGCCAGATGGTCCCTTTGGGGACACTTGCAAAGATTCGCTATTCTTTGGGACCATTGAGGATTGACAGGTATAATATGTTTTCAGCTATTAGAATATTGGGCGAACCAGCGGAAGGAATAAGCTCAGGCCAAGCCCTAAAGGCCATGGAAAATCTGGCTGAAGAAAATCTCCCAATTGGTGCCGGATATGAATGGACGGGGATGGCCTATCAGGAAATCAAAGCAAGCGGTAAGGTTTACATGGTTTTCGGAATGGCAATTTTTATAGTCGTGCTTATACTGGCCGCTCAATATGAAAACTGGATTGATCCAATAGCGGTTGTCGCTGTCGTCCCTCTGGCCGTTTTGGGCGCAGTTACAGGGTTGTTAGCAAGGGGCATGGACAATAATATCTATACACAGGTTGGGTTAGTGCTACTTGTTGGTTTATCTGCCAAAAACGCCATTCTGGTGGTCGAATTTGCGCGAGAGAAACAGGCTTCCGGGATGTCGGCGGTTCAAGCCGCTGTAGAAGGAGCCAGGTTGAGGTTCAGGGCCATTCTGATGACATCTTTCGCTTTTATCGTGGGAGTGTCGCCGTTGGTGGTAGCTCAAGGCGCAGGAGCCGCAAGTCGCCAGGCTGTAGGAACAGCCGTATGCGCGGGAATGCTAGGCGTAACTATGCTAGGCGTGTTTTTTACCCCGGCTCTTTATGTTTTCATGCAGAAATTCAAGAAATTTAGAGTAACGTGAAACGATTTGCCGATTAGCGGTTGACGCCGCGTATCCGCAGGCGCTGGCCACTATAGTGGTTACTCTGGACAATCTCAGCGAAAAAAGAGATAAATTACAAAAGGACTAATCAGTTCTTTAAAATAGCAATAGTACCCTTGCAGGGAGACCCCTGACATGACCTGGAAATGCCCAAAATGCGGAAATGACAAAATACTGGAAGTTTGTAAAGGGGCCAAGGTGTCCTCTGAGATTTTCTTTGTAGGTGGTGAATTGGAACACGGAGACATTAGAATCGAAGACTGCGACTTTGTGGGTTACGAATGCGGCAATTGCGGATACAGGTTACCGGCTACCTCTGAATCAGGCTTGCTGGATTATCTTGAATATCAGAGGATATGCGACATTATTCAGTGATTGATTGGAACAACTAATCTACCATTCTTTGATAAAGCTCTATTGGGAGAGCAGCGAAATGACGGTAAACGAGAAGATACTATTTGATGCGCTAAAACAATCTCTTGACCTAATCAATAATATGATAGGTTCTGACGATGTTTCGGATTTTGTGATTAAAAACAGAGACTTTATAGAAATGATCCTGTCTGATGGAAAAGACGCTCTGAGCACCGTTGACGATTCAATGACGGCAATCTGCAAGGGCGATTCGTGTCGGTTCTCTCTGTCGTAAGTTCAAATTGCCGAATCGATCTTCCGAGACTCGGAATAGGTTCGAGCTTCGTTATTTGTTCGCGATAATTAGAAGATCAGATGCCCATCGGGGATGATTACCGGCAATTTGTTTGGTGAATTTCCTGTACCAATCACGGTCTTCGAGTCTCTTCATGGCTCGAATTCGATTCCGGAAAATTCTGAATCCCTCTACATGAACGATTTCGAATCCTGCATTCTGAATTTCCGAGATCAAAGAGTCAAAAGAATAAAAAGTTATTCTCGAAGCGCGAGACGCCCTTTTCCAGTCACAATCGCTGTCGAACGCTATGGCCTCTCGGGATCTGTGAATTCGTCTGCCCAACCGCTTCAGAGTAGAAAGCATGATTGGCGTAGAGCAAATCGGATTGTAAACGAATATTACGCCGGAATGCCTTAGAATATGACGACATTCTCTCAAAAGCTCCAATGAATTATCCAGATACATCAGGATCTCATTCAGGATTATGATATCCGCGACTCCATGACGTAAGGGCAACTGGAGCGCCAGGTTTCCCTGTATCAGCCCCGAGTAAGCTCCAGTGCGATGGGCCTGTTTTAACTCCGACGGCCAGAGTTCAAGACCAAACCACTCAATACCAGGAATGTCCTTGCAAAACAGAGCCATGTTTCCTGGCCCACACGCTAAATCCATGACAGTGATGGATGTATCGTGGGTCTCTACAGCATGATTCTTAAGATATTCCCTAATCTTGTAGAAATGGGCGTACTTTAGTTTTGACTCAAACCTGCTCGCCAAGTCTTGATATGTCAGTGATTTCTCCTTTACATCGACGCGTATAGGAAGAGCTTAAGCGCCATGATCATTTGAGTTCAATGCATAAAACCATTTTTAGCTTATAACATTTTGTAAACCGAAAAATAACAGGGCGCAATTACAATGTTAGTTAACTAAGGTAGGCCGTATTGAGGTGTCTGGTGGTGAAAAGACCTTTGCGATCCGATTATTTGCAGTGTTCGAAACTCATCAGTTCTATCTAGTCATTTCATGTGTTGCTGTGAGTGCGCGATCTTGAAATAAAGACTAGATCTTGAAGATCTTTGTCGGGATGGGTGGCAATAAGAGGGCCGATTTCAGTGGCGAGTAGTTCGTCCCGATCGCAAACCGATACAAAAAAGCCGCGTGAAAACAGAATTGGGCCTAGCAGATGGATCAAGGTGTTGTAAAGTTTTATCTTTATAAGCCCTTGACCCGTTTTGATAGGGAGGTTTTCATCAGTATGGGTGATACCGGAACGCATGGCGCTGTAGTAGCCGCCACGCCTCATGGTGGCGCCTACAAATCCTGGCATAGGCCCTGATAGGGCAATCTCCGAATTTTCCCTTACAATTGCGCTGTCAATGTTGTCTACCGGTTGTCCGTTAATAAAAACAGTCGCAATTTGGTTTTCCACTATATCCGAAGACAGTTGAAGCTCATCTTCAAGCAATGATCTTACCGAAATGCCGGTTGATGTCCTGAACACTATTCCCTTTTGGAGCATAGGGCTAAGGACCCGCGACAATTTATTCGTGTCAAACATGATTAACTCTAAACTAAAGGCGAATCAACTCGAATGAGTCAGAATTCGCCTTTGATGAAAAGGGAGGATTCCTCTGGCGGAATCCTGTTTCTTCGGAAGTGAAACTTTATGCTAAAAGTTGAAAACCTGATCTAGTTCAGCGTCCGTAACCTTAAACTTTATATTATGCGGAGGTAGAGCGTCACGGGTGAAGAAACTCGGGAGACGATCATGCGCTGAATTGAAACCAGCGGCTGCGTTGAATGCCCTTTCGTTCCTCAAAACGCTTTTCCCAAGTTCAGCAACGTCATCTGCAGTCAGATTAAGACCGTAAAAAGCGTTGATCATGTCAATAAGCGCCTGAAAGGTTTCCGGCTGATCAAGGACTGCAAACGCTATAAAAAGGCACATTCCTGTGGAATCTACCGCCGCTGTCGCGATTTGAAGGTTGCGGGACAAGTCAACCTGGCCTTCAGGGGAGAGAGGGTCTGTTTTTCCTCCGACTCCCAAAATGTTTGAGCCGACCGCATAACCAGCAGTGTGGTCCGCTCCCATTGGGCTAGTGGCATATGTTACGCCTATGCCATGCACTGCCCTTGGATCATATGCCGGCAATGCCTGACCTTTGACAACCGGCACTCGCTCCACTCCAAAAACTCTACCCGTAACAGCCGCCCCGCTGCCCAAAATTCGACCAAGATCGGTGCCTTTTCCCACCTGATTGACAAAATTTATCGCCGCTTCCCCATCTCCAAAGTTTGCAAGACCCGCCTCCATCGCCACTCCAATGGTCGCTCCCATTTCTATGGTGTCTATGCCGTAGTCATCATCCAGGCGGTCCAACATCGCTATGGTGTCAAGATCGTCTATCCCGCAATTACCTCCATGAGCCCATACTGTCTCGTACTCAGGCTGCTTGGTAAGATACTGCCCGTATTTGTCCATGTAGATGCCGGAACAGCGCATTACGCACCCTCGGTGGCATCCGTGAGTCGGATTGCCTCCTCTTTCGGTTTCCAGAGCGGCCTGAGTTTCGCCACTTATTTTTGTGTGGGTCTCGAAACGGCCCCACATAAAATTGTGAGTAGGGTAACCTCCAGCTTCGTTCAGAATATTTGTTAGCACATTGGTGCCGTACGCTGCGAGCCCCTCTCCTGTTACAGGGTGTTTCTTGAGACCATCAACCCATCGTTTGTTGGCGTCTTTGAACTTGTCCTGGTCCTTGGGTTTCCTCATTCCCATGCCGGTGTCGTCAAGGATTATCGCCTTTACGTTCTTTGAACCCATTACAGCCCCAGTGCCTCCTCGCCCCGCATGTCTTGTGGGTCGGCCCTCCATGTCTGTGCAGGCTATGGAAGCAGAAGCCAGTTTCATTTCGCCGACCGGACCAATTGATATAAAACAGGCCTTATCGCCGTAATGTTTTTTGAGTTTTTCGACTAAAGCGTAGTTACCCAAGCCTTTCAGGCTATTGTCGGCAGTAACGTTTACTCCATCTTTATTGATGAGAATTGTGTAGAGATCATCACTTGACGGTTTTCCCTCAATGACTATTGCCGCGTAACCAAGTTTTGCAAGCGTCTGTGAGGCCATTCCTCCGGAGTTAGATTCCTTGATTCCGCCTGTCAGGGGACTTTTGCAGCCTATAGACAAACGACCGGAATTGGCGGCTAGACTGCCACTAAGCATCCCAGGAGCTATCACGAGCTTGTTTTCGGCTCCGAGTGGGTGGCATAATGGCGGAACTTCTTTTGACACTAGAGCTGATGTAAGCGCTCTGCCACCGAGACCGGAATATTCTCCAACCGGCATTGAAGATACCTTGGGGCCGCCATCCGTCCCCATGTTGATTCGCAAAATGTTTTCCATGGGCATTCCTCCATAGATCTGGAAAGAAAATCAGCGAGAAAGGGATTCAGTTAAAACAGTGTTGTCGGGCCATGACACCCGCAAAGAAATTGATCAACGGGTTAATGATATGGTCTACGATGATGCGAGTCAAGAAGAAACTGGCTTAAAATGTAATAATGTTAATAGGTTATGCCAGATTAGACATAATGGGGCAATGGTAGATTAGATCACATGTCTGCTATTGGCGGTGCTTCTAACCACCAGCTATGGGAGGGAACACGGCTAACCTGTCGCGATCCTTGAGTTCCTGGTCTCGTGAGCCTGATAGTCCGTTGACGAGCAGTATGAGCCTCATGTCATCCGGTATCCCCGCCTGACTCAACAAATCTCCGACAGTTGTTTTATCAGATGCTTCAACGGAAATGGGATTGCCTGCAATCGACCCCGGAACCAGCTTGGTTATTGAAGCGTACAAAACCAATTCTATTGTCACTTTCAAGGTCCCTTCAAAAAAGTTTTTCCGCCTGCCGAGTCGCTTCCTCAGTAACTTGCTTTGCCGGAACGTTATTTCCTCTGGCTAGTTTAACGCAGTCGTCGTTTTCTGGCTTGATGTTGACGACATTTCCTCGAAAATAGGCTACTTTGACTCTTACTTCGCCAAACTTTGTAGAGACATTTTTTAGGACGCGTTCGGTGACTATTCGGTTCTCGATCCTCCACCGTAATCCTATGGCCGTAGATTCTTTGAATATTAGTTCAGCCAGTTCATCGATTTTTTCGACTGGACATATTACCTGTAAAGATACCCCCGGTCTGTTTTTCTTCATGAAGTTTGGCTGGACGCACACGTCCAGGGCCCCACTCAAAAGAGTCAGGTTGATGAGATTGTCATAAAGCTCAGGATTCATGTCATCGATATTTGTTTCGATAATACCCACAGTCTTGGGTGAAACAGCCCGAGACTCAAATGCGTCTACACCAATTACCAGCCTCAGGACATTTGGAAACTCAATGTCTCGCTCTCCGGCCCCATATCCAACTGACTCCACCAGCATTTCCGGCATTGGTCCAAAATGGTTACACAATGATGTAAGGATGGCAGCGCCAGTAGGGGTTAGAAGTTCAGAATGGGTCCCCGACGAATAAACGGGCACGCCCTTTATGAGTTCTAAAGTTGCAGGCGCTGGAGCCGGTAGGATCCCGTGAGCGCACTTAACCACGCCTCCACCCAGGTTGATTCTGGAACAATAGGCATTTTGGATGTTGAAGTAATCGAAACCAATTACAGAGCCGACCACATCAATCAACGAATCCAGAGCTCCAACTTCGTGGAGGTGGCACCCATCGGGAGTCGACCCATGAACCTTAGCTTCGGCAGCCGCAAGCGCATGGAAAATATCGAGAGCCCTTTTTCTAATATGTTTATCAATACCACTCCTGGAGATTGTTGAAATAATTTCTGACAAATGAGTGGCGTGCTTTTCATGACCTTTTTCAATGTCTACAATGACCTGCGAGGCCATGATACCGTTCTTGGCAAATTTTCGATGTTTGATTTCGAATCCGGGGACGTTGAGTTTACCTAGTTCGGCCTTGAGGATTTCTATAGGTAGCCCGACGTCAATAAACGCGCCAAGAATCATGTCTCCGGAAGCTCCGGAAAAGCAATCGAAATAGGCGGTCGACATCATCTTTCCTGGAAAAGTATACCCTGAAAAGCCATTTGCAACATACAAATTGTCCCATCATTCCTGTTGATGAATTGTCGGATCAGATTAACAACGGTCACTAATCAGGGTGTGGCTGAAACATTCTGTTTCTGGTAAAGGTTAACCCATTTGTTGTGTTCATTGAGGTTGCTCGAGAACTGGTGACTACCGTCATTTTTAGACACAAAATACAGATAATCAACCGTTGCCGGTTGAACCGCCGCTACTAAAGATTCTTTTCCTGGATTAGCTATGGGCCCTGGCGGAAGTCCGGTTACTTGGTACGTGTTATAAGGTTGCTTTCTGTCAAGGTCAGCTCGCGTGATTTTGGCGCCCATAGGCTTGATTCCATAAATCACAGTTGGGTCACATTGCAGTTTCATCTTTTGGCGGAGGCGATTGTGAAATACGGCTGACACCAATGCGTGCTCATTGGGTTTTGCCTCTTTCTCAACGAGTGAAGCCAGCGTTACGACCTGCAGTGGAGTCCATCCGTATTGTTCAGCCGTCTCGCGGACATATTTGTCATAAACTGAGCGGAATCTGTTGACCATTTTCTTCACAACAGCCTTCACGTTGGATTTCTCGGCTGGTCGAAGGAAATACGTGTCGGGAAACAGGAAACCCTCGAGGCTCGACCCCTCGATTTGCATTTCCTTGAGAAATTCCGGATTGGTGGCAAGGTCCAGAAAATCTTTTTTTGATGAGACTCCACGTTGCTCGAAGAGATCGGCCACCTGAAAGATGTTATATCCCTCAGGAATGGTGATCGAAAACACAAGAGTTTTTCCAGAAATGAGCAGGTCCAGAACGTCGCCAGGCTCGCTGCTGGTCTTTAGGAGATAATCTCCTGCTTTAACGCTTCTTTGTTCACCCCTGATAAAAGCGACCAATTTGAAGACCAATTTACTCGACACGACACCATTTTCCTGAAGGATAGCTCCTACCTCGGAAAGAGAAGCTCCTTTAGGAATGGCCACGATTATATCTTCCCTAGGGGAGTTGTTCTGAGAATCAGTTGCCAGAAAATGTTGGAGGATTACTGGCATATTAGAATATAGGTAATGTCCTCCCAAAGCTAGTATGACTAGCAGAACGATTGCTGAAACAGTCTTGACTATCGACAAAACAGGAACTTTCATGTTAAAAGTGACGCCTCATTACGACGGTGGTCTAGATATCCCTGAAGAATTAGCGCTGCAGCGAGCTTGTCTACCACCTTTCTTCTCCTGGCTCTACTCATATCGGCTTCCAGCAGTGTCCTTTCCGCTGCGACGGTTGAGAGACGTTCATCCCATTCAAAAACCGGCAAATTGACTTTCTCTGTTAACATGGCCTTGAATTTTCGAACCTTTTCCACTTGAGGCCCTTCTGAACCGTCCATGTTGTAAGGCAATCCAACGACTATCTCCGTTACACCATAATTCTCGACAATTTCAAAAACCCTGGCTATATCTCTCTCCGGATTTGTCGACGTAATAGTATCAAGAGCCTGGGCTATCAATCCGAAAGGGTCACTGATTGCCACACCTATTCTCTTTGATCCTAAATCTAGACATAAAGCTCGCAAAGACTTCAACCCCTCAACCATAATTGTGGAAGCCGTTCATTATTTCGTTGGACAGCACGTTTAGTTTATTGTTGGCGGGGTGTCAAGTTCTTCAATTAGGCTCGAGAATATGCTCGGACAATGGGCAATAAATCAGACGCTATTGTCGCCAATGTTCATTTGTGGCATTTCATAGTGGTTCAGCCTCGGGGGCGTTGATTCTTTGTAGTTTAGGATGGATGTCGCCACTTCAATAATATAAAATATATCTTCTTCATTTGAATACGGTATGCATTTTTCAGCATCCAAGGGAAGGGTAGCGCCTTGAAGTCTCAACGGAAGCTTGGCAATCCTAACTCCCTTGGTGAGTCGTTCGGGAAGTTTGGCGAGGGCCTCGTTTGAAATTAACACGATATTTTCTTCATCGGAGATCAGTGCCAATCCAGGTATTCGCTTGTTTTTCCCTCCTGCCGTTTTCTTAAGTTTGGCTTTAAGCTGTCGGGTCAAGAACCCCAGACGCATTCGAATGTCAGCTACACTGGTAATTCCCTCTAATGCCTGCCTGCGTTGAATCTGGTCACCTACGATAATGGCTTCTTCAAAATTTTCCAGCGCCTCAGGTAAGAACTTGCGAGACAAATAGGATCGAGCCTCTATCAACAGATTTCTCGCTTCGGGTTCATCCAGGGATTCGGGGTCAAAGGCTTTACTGTAATATTCCAGGGCGGAAGCAAGGTCGCCTTGATCTAAGAACTCTCGACCCCTTGCGACAAATGAAAACTCGTCAGTGATGGTATTGCTGTGCATGTTTTGACTCTCGTCACTAGTTATTCTTGGTCAAAGGAAACTTGGGGCGTTAAACAAATAACTACCTGTTTCGGTCAGGATCTACTTTGTGGCTGTGACCGAAAATGCCCATAGGCCGCTCAATCCCTCTATGCAATCTGAAGGATTAGATTCCCGTTTCATCCTCGTGTTCCCGTGTTAGAAAAACAGGAATTTCAAAACGAATATGTAAAATTAAAACTCTTTTTAAACGATATATTAGCACCGTTTAATGATGCGATGCATAACATAATACTTATAACATTACAACAAAATTTGTTATACCTGTCAAAATTATCACGGAGGCACCATCTGATTGCATGCTGCGCAACCATCTTCGTGATACTTGTTGAAGCGTCTCGTTTAAGATGATAGGAGTTCTAAAGCACGTGAAACAGTTATTGAAATTTATATCCAGTTAGAGGCAACCTCTAGATTCGAGCAGGTCGCCGGTTTGTTAAGATCGACTTTAGGCGAAATAAGTGGCAATGAATATTAAAGTCTGGATCAGATATCTCCCTGTACTCTCGATAGTTCTGGTGGCTGGAACTTTGCTGGCCATAGTGATCATTTTTACTTTCAGGAACATTAACGCGCAAAGTCAGAGGATGGAAGAGTTCACACTCAGACAGGGTGTTTCTGTGATTCGTACTCTGGAAGCTGGGACGAGAACGGGATTTATGGAGGGTGATTGGGGAATCGAATATTTACAAATGATTATCGAGCAGGCTGCCAAAGATCCGGATGTTGAATGGGTAGGTCTCATCAACAGTGATGGAATGATAGTTGCCCACAGCGAACCTGCTAAAATTGGCCTCAGATTATTAATGGGAAAAGAACTTCAGACAGTCAGGACTGTTATAAGGACTGGGGAGCCCTTATCTTTCAAAAGAGAGCTGCCTGACGGCAGAACTATTTTTGAAATTTGGAAACCGTTTACTCCTTTTCCAGACCAACTAGCTGAGAGTGAAATAGCGGCAAAACACACTAGGATTGGCCGTGAGCTATTGGATCTGTTTGACAGGGAACAGAAACAAGTTCTGTTTCTGGGATTAAAAATGGACAGGTTCAAGGAGATTCGACGCCAGGAAATAGTGTTCGCTGTTTTCATGGGGGCGGTTTTGTTCATAGTGGGGTCGGCCAGTGTCTATTTTGTTTTTGTGGTTCAGAACGCCTACCTGGTAAGACGGACCCTTGATGAAATGAGGACTTATACCAGAAATGTTTTGGAGAGTATGGCCAACGGGTTGATTACTGTGGACAGGTCTCTTCGAATAGCGACATACAACCCCAACGCTCTGGAGATTCTCCGGAAAACAAAAGATGAACTTGACGGCAGGCTGGTATCGGAAATTCTGCCACTGGAGGATGAAATCAGGCAGGTTCTGTCGGACGCTGATTCTATCCTCGAAAAGGAAGTAAAGATCAACGGAGATGGCAAGAGCAAGAGTTTTCTTGCTCTGACAGTTTCTCCTTTAAAAGATCAGGAGTCATCGAGGCCGAAAGGCGCGGTGGTAATCCTGCGCGACATGACCATAATCCGTGAACTAGAACAAAAAGTTATTACCAGTGAAAAATTTGCCGCTCTCGGAAGGTTGTCGGCAGGTGTGGCCCATGAGATTCGCAATCCTCTTAATTCTATAAAAGGCTTCATACAATATTTTCAGAAAAAATTGTCTCTGGAGCCTGAAGATTATCGTTATACTGATCTCATGCTTACTGAAGTGGACAGGTTGAACCGAGTCATTGCCAAATTGCTTGCATACTCTAAACCTCGTGAACCACGCCTTACAATAAGATCAGCCGAAGAAATTGTAGACCACTGCGTCCGTGTTGTTGAACGGGAAGCCCGGGAATCTGGTGTAGAAATCATTGTAGAACCTTCGGATCCTGAACTTCCATTGGTCATGGTCGATTCGGATCAGATGACGCAGGTGGTTCTCAACATATTAATTAATGCAATTGAGGCTACACCATCAGGTGAAGAAGTCAGGATAGCCTTGGTTGTGAACGATAAGGGCAGGCTGCAGATTGTGACTTCTGATAAAGGGCCGGGAATTCCGCGCGAGAATATTGATAAGCTTTTTGACCCTTTCTTCTCGACCAAAAAAAAGGGAACGGGACTGGGTTTAGCAATTGTGAAGAGCATTATTGAAGGCCACGGTGGGGAGATAGATGTCGAATCCGATGCGGAGACGGGTTCCAGATTCATTATAACACTTAATCCTTACGTTGCGCCCGCGAACATGTCTGGCGAAGTGGAAAACGATGGCGCAGCCAGAGCGGCCGCATTTTGATGTGATAACTTTTTCTAAAATTTACTTGACAATTAAGTTAGACTCTAGGCCTCATCAAAAAAACAAGACGCAAATGGAATATTTATGACAGGTAGACAATGTAAGATCCTAGTCGTTGACGATGAACCATCGCAGCGAAAAATGCTCAAGGCGAATCTCTCGCTTGACGGATACCAGGTTTTTGAAGCCGAGGACGGGCAGGAAGCTATATCTCGGGTGGCCGACGAGTATTACGATTTGATACTGATGGACAACCGAATGTCCAAAGTTGACGGCATAGAGGCTTTGAGGGAAATCAAGAAAATTTCTCCCGGCATCCCGGTGATTATTATGACAGCGTATGCTTCCGTCGAAACAGCCGTTGAAGCACTGCAGGCCGGGGCTCATGATTATCTCACCAAGCCGCTTGATATAGAAGAGTTAAGGATAAAAGTTCAGCAATCACTTGAGTTTTGGAGACTTAAGGAAGAAAATATTCTCCAAAAAAGACGGATCGAAAATCTTTTCGACGCTTCACAGATAGTCGGTCGGTCTCAGAAGATGCGGCAGGTCCTTGAGACTGTGGCCATGGTTGCGCCGACAGAAGCGACAGTATTGATACTGGGTGAATCTGGAACGGGAAAAGAGTTGATAGCAAACGCCCTGCATCAGGGATCCTCCAGATCCGACAAAAGATTTATCAAGATTAATTGCGCCGCCTTACCT
>JAZDKD010000493.1:0-6117 GCA_043803345.1 Pseudomonadota bacterium | reverse complement strand
GAGGACATTTCATGTTCGCTGGCGCTTCTCTTATGTCAAAATAAAGAGAAATTCTTGAGACTGAACTTGACCACACATATATCACCGCGCCAGTGACCAGCAAACTCGTGGCAACTGCAATAATACAGGTTTTTAGACCGTTACGAGGTTTCCCTAATTTCATGGAAATAGAGCGGCCAGTTGCCATAGCTTACGCTAACTCCTTTAATTATGAGGAAACTAGCATGAAAAGACGTCTTAGTCAATGAGGATTTGTAAATCTAATTCCAGGCGCTCGATCTATTACTCCAGGGAACAAAAAAATTGTGGGATGGTCTAACACGGATAGAGTTTGCACAAAAAACAAATTTTCCCCGAGCCAAGGTGGGTGGCTCGTTTGCGGTCTTCGGGGAGGTAGCAATGAAAATGGAAAGGGATGACTGGCTCGACAGGAATGCGGTTTTTTGCAGAGTGTTCAAAGGTCGATGGTCGATTCGTCACTGCCTGAAGATTTATTGCGAAATCAAAGATCTAAAGATTGAAATGGCGATCAGAGCCAAGGGTGGCGTTAAGCGTTTACAATCAACGTACAACCCCTGTGAAAACTGCGCAGTCCTGGCAAAAGCGCTCAAAGACATACAGCCCATAGGCTGCGGGGGAGCAGGGGTAATCGAGGAATCGAACCGCGAAGAAAAATGGGCCGCATGTGGCTAGGCTTCATTTGTTATGACCAGCCGAAGAGTTGGTGGACTCACTTACCATAGTTGTTGACAATTACTCTTTCAATCACCAATAACAAATATAAACATACCATTTGAGAGTGCATGGAAGGAAAATAGCGCAAGCGACTTTTCCCATTGTAAAGAGGTTTACCATAAACAACCATGAAAAAGAGCGAACTGGATTTTGAACAAGGCCCCATTAGGCCTCCGAGTGAAGCAGGGAGCCTACTCTTGAGAGTTACAAGAAATTGCCCATGGAATAGGTGCGCATTCTGTTCTACCTATAAGGGAAAGAAATTTTCGAGGCGGCCAATAGAAGACATCCTAACTGACATCGATTCAATGGCGGCCATATACAATGAAATCAAAAAGATTTCATGGAATATGGGTGATGCCGGCAAGTTTACCAACCGTGTGATCAGTTCTGTTTTCAAGGACTCGGGTCTTCCTGATGCGTTTCGATCTGTAGCATATTGGATCGCTTCAGGTGGTGAGACGATCTTTCTTCAGGACGCCAATTCCCTAATGCTTTCAACGGAATCGCTGATAGAGATCCTTAACCATATACGCAGAAACTTCCCTCAGGTCATAAGAGTTACTTCTTATGCACGGGCTTCAACACTCAAGCAAAAAACTGTCGATGAATATATCAGATTGAAGGAATGTGGACTTTCACGCCTTCATGTTGGAATGGAATCAGGGTCTGACAAGGTTCTGAAGTTAATAGATAAGGGATGTAAATCAGAACAACTAATTGAAGGTGGTAGGCGTGTTGTAGACGCTGGGATTTCTCTTTCGCTGTATGTGATTCCAGGCATTGGAGGACTCGAACTGTCAAAAGAGCACACCATCGAGACAGCTCGAGTTATCAACGCAGTCAACCCTTCTTTTGTAAGATTCAGGTCGCTTTACGTTCGTCCGAATTCCGCTCTGGAAAAAATGACTGCGCAGGGCAAATTTATTATTCCGGATGAAGATCACATCGTCATGGAAATCAGAGACATTATTAACAGGCTTCATAATATTACCACAACCATTGTTAGCGATCATGTCCTCAACCTCCTTGAGGAAGTCGAAGGCACGCTCCCTGAAGATAAAGCTAAGATACTCGCCGTTATAGATCAGTATCTCAACCTACCTTTTGAAGAGAGACTCATGTATCAACTAGGGAGAAGAGGTGGCGCATTTAGGAGCGTCAACGATCTTTACGAGCCTGGTGTCCTTGATCGACTGGAGATGGCCAAGAAAGAAATTGAAAAAGATGTGTCTGGCGGTATCCCGGAATACATCCAGGCCATCAAGAAGCGATTTGTGTAATGAACAACCAAACTACAGCTTTCCTCGAATTGCTTTTCAACGCATTCCGTGACAATTCGAGAATGAATCATTACGCTGAGTATGATGGATCAAGAATTTATTCCACAATGCCGGTGACATCGTTCCTTTACAACTTTTTCCTTTACAACACCATCTACCAATATGATTGGGAAACATCGATAAGACAAAAGGCGCCGACTCCGTGGTCCTTGGAACGAGACACTCAGGTCTCCGGTGAGGTGGTGGAATCTTCAAAATCAGATTCGGAATTCGGCAAGCAAAAAAGGTTAGAAAAGTTTATGAGGAAAAACTGCAAAAGGGACCGTACGATTCTTCACATTGCTCTGACGCCCCTCTCGAATCTTTCTGATCTCAATGGTATATGGACGGCCTTGTTCGTATCCACATCGAGGACGCACAGAGAGGCTGTTGAAAGTTTTTTCAAACACTTGTCTGAGTTATCCCACGCCATCAAGGTCTCCAAAGAAACAGGTGACGGCATATTTGCGGCAACCAAGCAGAATTTTGAAATGATCCAGAAGTGTCGCTATTTTATATACATCCTTAGAAACGACATTTTTTCTGGATCGAAAACCCTCGGGGATTGTGTCGATATTAACCAGGGAAAACGGGTGGCTCACTATGACTTGTTTATCAAGTGCCTGTTGCAGTTATTTTTTCTGACCCAAGAACTGGGGCCTCTACCAGAAGGCGCTTTCAATCTTTCTGTTGGAGAAACCCGTATTTTACCGCCACCTGCAAGTACTCAGGTTCGGTTTAGGTCTTTTGTCAAGGAGGACCTATAGTAAACTGAAGAAACAAAGATTTTTCGCCCAATTTCCATCAACCGGCAATCATAATTTTCCCGGAACCAGTTTTGAATCTAGGACAGATCCAAGTCTATGGCTGCAAAGGGAACTACAGCCCCAGAGTTAATTCTGTCGACACCTTCAGGAATTTTCAATATGGCGGTAGTCTTTCTCATACCTGAAACGCGTCGCATGTTTAGTGGAGTCAGAAAGAATTCGGAGCCTTGCCTTGTAACATCGCAATGCACAAACTGCGTCCAATTCAACTGACCTAACAATTCCGAGGTGAGACGGCCAAAAAGTTCGGGGAACAGTGTTTTTGTGTGGCCGGCCATGCGTAAAACGGCAGGCAGGACGATCATTAAGAAAGCCATTTCGTTTGAGGGGGGGCCGCCGGGAAGGCAGAAAACCGGCTTACTGTTTAACAGGCCCATCCCGACTCCTTTTCCCGGTCCCATTCGAACCTTGTGAAAAATTGGATTCCAACCAAGATTGTTAAGAACTTTCACTGTCAGGTCACGATCCCCGGTCCAAGCTCCTCCCGAGGTGATTAGGACATCAAAACGGCTAATCTTTGATTCAATAACGGTCGCGAGCTTTTCAAAAGAATCTCCGCAAATTTCTATCGAGCACTCAATGCCTTTTGAACGCAGCCATGCGTCTTGCAAGGCGACATTACTAGCGTAAAGCTCTCCCTTTTTAATCGGTTTACCTGGAAGCAACACCTCATCACCTGTTGCTAGGAGGGAAATTCGAGGTCGCGAAAATACGGAAACTTTAGAAACGCCTCCTGCCACAAGAAGACCAATCAATCCAGGCGCCAATTCAGATCCTGGATTCGCCAAAGTCTCTCCCAGGCTTATGTCTGTTCCTCTGCGCAGTATATTGCGCCCGCTATGGGCATCTGCAAATGCTCGAACGACCCCGGATTTTTCCTCGGCAAACTCATTTGCAAGTACAGCGTCAACCCCTTCAGGGATCATGGCGCCGCTAAGGATACGCATGGCGGTTCCAGGCGCAATGGCCTTTTTGGAACGCGTTCCGGCCCCTATCGATCCCACCAGCCCCAACTCAACCGGTTGTAATGCGGAGGCCTCGGCCAAATCCGATGAGATGACGGCATATCCATCCTTTATGGAGGAGTCTACCGAAGGTGAATCTACCGCTGCTTTGACAGATCCAGCTAAAACCCTGTTCAAGGCTTTTCCTGTATCAACCCACTCTTTTGGAAGCGTGGGGACGTTATCCATGGCCAGACGAAACGCTTCTTCAAATCCTATGAATTTAAGTTTGAACTTGGATTGGTCCATGGCAATTCTTCATTCGTCGGGGATTGAGATGCCTTATCGATGACCCTTCAGACGCGCAAATCAGATGGATTTGAAAAATTTACGTTAGGGCTTAGACTCGAAAAAGTGTCTATCATCATTCCGACAATGTGACAACCAAGCTGCCTTGGTTACGGCTGGAAGCAAGCTAACCGCGAAATCACCGAATGAGGAATTCGGTTGAACAAAACTTGCCGATATGTAACTGGCATACTCCATTTTTGTCCAAAAAGGAAATTGCGGCGTTTTCACAAGAATGATAGTTCGCAGCGCTTTGATCCTTTCGTGATAATGGCTGCAGGGGAAATGTTGTAAAGAAAGTCACAAGGGTAAAAAAAATAGTTTGTGAGCCATCAGCCTAAGAAGTTATATTCAGACACCAGTTAATATGGAACGCTCCCAAGGCCTGTGAGTTCTTGAATGCTTGAGATATTTAGACAGTGTACCGTCTATCTGGCGGCTTTCGTTGAAGCCGCCGCCGCCATAATAATAGCTTATGGGGCTATTGAGGCGACAGCCAAGGTTTTGCTTCTCGTCGTTCGCCGAGAAAACATGCGAACCAGCAAGGAGTATATCAGATTAAACCTTGGTCAATGGCTTACTGTGGCCCTGGAATTTGAACTTGCGGCCGACATTCTGAGAACGGCCGTCGCTCCTTCATGGAATGACATTGGTCAGCTGGCCGCAATCATAATTATCAGGACGGCCCTGAATTTCTTCCTGCAGAAAGAGGTTGAGAAGGCTGAAGAAAGGGCGAGATCTAAGGCTGGCTAGAATGTCCATTTTGAATAGCTTCATATTGTCGTTAGAAATATTGAGTTCGGTGATAATCTTTGGTTTCTGTTTCGCAGGATTTGTTGCTTTCCTAAAAGGGCGAGACAGGTTGCGAATTCAAACAATAGTTGCCGACGGCGCCATTATCGGCATGAATTTGAAACTTGTCGGAGCGCTTCTGAAGACTATCGAACTGCAGACATGGAATCAATTAGGGCTGTTTGTGGTAATTTTTGGGCTCCGGACATTGATTAAGAGAGTCTTCCTGAAACGAGATATCTTTGCGACGAAACAAATATTATAATGGCGAGGATGTTATTGTAATTTAGCCGTAAATCGAACCGATTAGTGTTGCCCCATTTGGCTTCAGGGTGGAGATGGGAAAATGATTATTGGAATCCCAAAAGAAATTAAGGAAGACGAATATCGAGTGGCAATTGTACCGTCAGGAGTCCGCACGCTCAAGGATAATGGTCATTTGATCATTATCGAGAAAGGAGCCGGTGAAGGCAGTAGAATCGAGGATAGAGAATACGAAGACGCAGGCGCTGTAGTAGTTAATGGCCCTTTAGAGATTTATTCCCGATCAGACATGGTTATGAAGGTCAAAGAACCCTTACCGAGTGAATATCCTCTATTTCGTGAGGGGCAAATTCTTTACGCTTATTTGCATTTGTCGCCTGCTCCCGGACTCACCGAGGCTCTACTCAAGGCCAAAATTATTGCTGTCGCTTATGAAACCATCCAGACCGATGAAGGTTTTCTCCCCTTGTTGGCGCCGATGAGTGAAGTGGCGGGCAAGATGTCGGTGCAGCTCGGAGCCCATTTTCTTGAGAAGACCCAAGGTGGCAGGGGAGTTCTGCTGGGTGGAGCGGCTGGTGTCGGACGCGGTCGTGTAACCGTGCTCGGGGGTGGTACAGTTGGATTGGCCGCAGCTAAGATTGCGGTGGGGTTAGGAGCGGAAGTCTATATCCTCGACACTGACCAGCGCCGTTTGATGCATATTGAGGAGCTTTTTGGAAATCGTGGAGCGACCTTGATTTCCAATTACGATAATGTCCTTAATTCTGTTTCAAATTCGCATTTGGTCATAGGAGCGGTATTAATTCCAGGCGCCCGGGCTCCCAAAATAGTTACCAGGGAGATGATCCGACAAATGAAAGCCGGGTCGGTAATCGTGGACGTGGC
>JAZDKD010000492.1:0-2198 GCA_043803345.1 Pseudomonadota bacterium | reverse complement strand
TGGCTCAGTTCCTTTCATCGTCTCAGCCGCAATCGATATCGCCTCCACAATCTGGTTATACCCAGTGCATCTGCACAAATTACCGGACATGCCTGACCTTATTTCCATCTCACGTGGAGACTGGTGATTTTTTAACAAATGCAGAGCCGACATCTCCATACCCGCAGTGCAAAATCCGCACTGGATTGCGCCGGTTTTTATGAAAACCTCCTGAATCGGATGAAGCTCTTCACCTGAAGGCGCAAGACCTTCGACGGTCATCACACTTTTTCCGTTAACAGCCACAGCCAGAGTCAGGCAAGCACTGACGGTCCTGTCATCAATCATGACAGTGCAGGCTCCACAGTCGCCTGTTCCACACCCGAGTTTTGTACCGGTCAGATTAAGATCTTCCCTAAGGACCTCATTCAGAGTCCTCCATGGCTCCACCGCAAGTGAATATTCATCCCCATTTATCCTAAAGTTAATGTGATGTTTCATTAATTTAACCTTCACCCTGTTCCTTGGTAGGAGCTGAGTTTTAAAGGGTCGAAGTGATCACGAGCCTCTGGATTTCATTCGCTCCCTCGTAGATTTGGGTGATCTTTGCGTCACGCATAAATCGCTCCACCGGGTATTCAGTCATATATCCATATCCTCCAAGTACTTGCACAGCCTCTGTTGTTGTCCACATAGCAACATCCGAACAAAACGCCTTGGACATTGAAGAATACCGTATCAGTTTAGGAGAAAGTCTTGAGAGATCTTTTTTGGCATGGGACTGCAACAGATCGCAGGTCCTGTACAGGAGCTGTCTGCCTGCCGCTATTTTCATCGCCATATCCGCCAACTTTATACCTATGGCCTGATGCTTGATGATAGGTTTGCCGAAGGTCTCTCTCTCTTTCGCGTAATGAGTAGCGTATTCAAACGCTCCTTGAGCTATGCCTATAGCCTGCGCTGCCACGGATGGGCGGGTGAAGTCAAGGGTTTTCATCATTATGTGAAAGCCGTCGCCTTCCTCTCCCAATCTGTTTTCCACAGGAATCTCAACGTTGTCAAAGATAAGTTCCCTGGTTTCTGAAGACCGGATTCCCATTTTGCTTTCTTTTTTGCCGACAGAAAAGCCTGACCATCCTTTATCTACAATAAAGACACTGGCTGCTCTATGTGCCTTTTCCTCCGGATTGGTCACAGCGTAAACCGTTATAATATCGGCTACACCACCATTTGTGATAAAAGTCTTGGCGCCGTTGAGGATATATCTGTCTCCTTTTCTTACTGCCCTCGATTTCAAGGCCGCAACATCAGATCCACCCTTTGACTCTGTCAGGGCAAAGGAGGACAGTTTTTCTCCTGTGGAAAGTGGTTCTAGGTATTTCTCTTTCTGGGCGTGATTACCGGCAAGAATAATGGGTAAACTCCCAACCTCTTGAGATAAGGGAATCATCGATACCGCAGCATCGACTTTTGCAAGTTCTTCTATAGCAATACACAAAGAGATCATCCCAGCCTCCATGCCTCCGTATTCAGACGGAAAGTCTATTGCTACAAGGCCATTGACCTTCATCAGCTCCAGCATGTCGTAATCGAATACGCCATCAGTGTCTCGTTTGGAGGCTCCTGGGGCTACTTTGTCCCTAGCCAATCTTCTGACTGTTTGCTGCAAGAGTTTTTCCTCGTCAGTAAAGCCAAAACGTTCTGAAAATTCCATTTTATACTCTCTTGATTCAATGATTGAATGCACAAATGCGGTCTCTAAGGAAATTTGGCTGCATTTGTAAATTAATTATCCACAATCACAGTCAATTAGCTCTGAATCGTCTAGGCATAGAATCCATGTGATCGTACGCCATTGTCAATCTTGACGTCCAAGCTGGACAGAACATGTCCCTAGACTTCATCAAGTCCATGAAAAATCTAACGTGAGAGAAGGCTTCCGATACCTTTGTGGACAGCCAACATCACCTTTTATTCAAGAAGATTGACTCACAAAAGGCTTCCGCTACGGATTTGCAAGGTTCAAACTCTCAAGTCAACACCTTTTTCGTCATTGAGCTATGTTCCTAAGGCGTTTGTCCGGAAGTGTGTCGCGATAGAAGCAAATCTGTCGAGCATCATCGACCTGAACAGAAATCTAATCACTTAAGTCCTGGAATTCGCTTTAGATGAATTTTCGTATCTTTTACGGACCTTGACAGTCATTTCTCTATCTGGCC
>JAZDKD010000491.1:0-5059 GCA_043803345.1 Pseudomonadota bacterium | reverse complement strand
GGCTCCTCGCACCAGTTCGACGTGATCTGACATTTGACTGGTCACCAGTTTTTGTTGAACGCTGGGCTGCATATAACCATGGCCAACCATTACTAGGCGGGCTTCTGGAATAACTTTACGGAGTAATCCAAAAGCTTCGATTAGACAGAGAGGATCTTTTTCCTTCACCAAGCGCCCAACAAAAACTACTGTAGGATTTTTTGAAAGACACGATGGATCTGGCGTGAAAAAACTTGTATCAACTCCGTTAGGAACTACAACCACTCTTTCCGGATCAACTCCATGTTTGCCTATAACAAATTCTCTCAAGGCGTCGGCGTTACATATCAATAAATCGGTGTATCTCCTAAGAATGGATTCATACTGTTTTTCCTTTAGGCCTCTCCAACTTGCCACCATTGTGGAGTTTAAAACCAAAGCGCCAAAGATGCGTCCCCATATATTTGGCACTCCAGTCATTGTATATAAAACGTCCGGCTGATGACGCTTCAATCTCCAAAAAAATTTCCAAAGAGCCCACGGAGTTACCCAAGAATTCTTGGACAGATATCTGACTGGAAGACCAGAGGATTGAGCGAGGGACAGCATATCTTCTCCGCCTCTCAACACCCATAGCTCAGCGTCAAAAAGGTCTCTATCCAAATGTTTTAGCAGATGAATAGCGTATCTCTGGGTACCCCCAAATTCCAAATCCTGCAAAGTGATAACTGTTTTGTAAGGTGGGTTATTTCTGGGGTTCATAAATTTTGTTCATAAAAAAATCGTATATCTTACGATGGTTCTTTTGCTGGTCAAATTCCTTGAGCACCAAACTTTGTCCTCTCTTAGCCATTTCGATAGCCTTCTCCCGATCATCAAGCATGATCCTGATTCCTCTTGCTAGCGAATCCGGATCGTTTTGTTTAACCAGCACACCAGTTAATCCATCTTGGATCACTTCTGGGATTCCACAAACATCCGTGGATACAACAGGAAGTCTGTGAGCAAGGGCTTCAAGAATTACCGTGGGCAAACCGTCTCGGTCACCGGATTTATGAACAGCGCTGGACATAACAAACACGTCAGTAGAGTAAAACAAATCAGGAACGCGATTGTATGCAACGTACCCTGGAAAAAACACCTGATCGGCTAAGCCCAGCCTTCTCGTAAGGGATTTCAAATGGATTCTTCTCGGACCATCTCCCGCGAGAGTCAACTTGAATCGCAGTCCCTCGTCTTTCAAAATCTTGCATGCATAAAGCAAGACATGAAATGCCTTTATACGGTCAAAACGCCCAAGAGCGAGCAATTTGTATGGTGATACCATGGGAACAGGGGCGTCTACCACTTTCGCTAAAGGAATGCCATTGTAAAAACCAAATATCTTGTCTCTCGCTTCTGGAACCAAACCTACCAGATAAGGAACGTTTGTCATGTTGTCGGAAATTATAAATTTAGCCGCCTGTATTTTCTCCTCAAGAGCTCCGTCCGGTGGATAAATGTCTCCAGCTCGACCAGTAAAACTGAAAGGGATTCCGGTCAATTCAGATGCTACCCATGCGGCTGTGGCAGGTCCCATGGCCCATGCCGCATGAATGTGATCAACGGGTTCTCTCAAAAAACGCCTCGCCAAAACAAAGCCACAGAAAAAACCAAACATGTTTTCTCCCGCAAATTCAATCGATTTCCATCTGCGGACGGGGATTTGCTTGAAGAGTTGGGTTGTCACCTTCTTTTTTGTTTTGAACCAAAAGGCTATATCAGCTGGTAACCTCGGGGTTGATCTTGTACCCAAATGTTCAACTTTTTCAGGAGGAATGGAAAGCATTTCAGGCGAAAGTTGTCTTTTCAGGTCTCCGTATAGAGTGAAAACTTTGAGAGGCAAACCCATTTCCCAAAGATTGAGGACCTCTGTGAAGATGAAAGTCTCGGATGCCTTGGGAAACCACAAGGTTAAATAGGCTATTTTTGTCAAGGTCGGCTTTGTTTTACTCCTCCACATATAGGGCAAACATCACTATAACTATAGAATCGTCAACTTTCAAACTGTAATTGGGGCGGAAATGAATATTCTGTGGAACTTGACGCGAGTTGGAATGTTTGCGATTGTGATAAAAATTTCGATTGCAATGTTGGGGGTTACTGACTGGTTCAAAGGCCGGAAGGTCAGAGACTGGCATACGTCCCAAAAACCCGTCAAAAATACAGATCTGCGGAATAGACTGGATCAGATGAACACAGAAGGCCAGGTTTAACGGACATGACTCCAGCGTCATGTTGACAATGAAAGAGCCGATCAACTGGGAAGTGAAGCTTTCAAAGAGTTCCTCATCTGTCAGAGGAAGCAGAAATGGGCACAGATGATTTATTTCTCCAGACAGCCGCAGAATAAATCTCTTCTCCACAATTGACCTGCTCATGATTAGACCAGAACCCCCTCAAACAGGAGACAAAATTATATGTGCGGGATAGCCGGTTTCATCAATGCCGGGGGAGCAAAAGATCTTCAATCAATGTGGATCAAGCAGATGATGGAGGCCATTCGTCATAGGGGGCCTGATGGCGGAGGATCTTATTTGTGCCCACCAGCGGTTCTTGGCCATCGGAGGCTCAGTGTCATAGATCTTCAGGCTGGTTGGCAACCCATGGTTGACGATGAGGCCAAGGTCTCAACGGTCTTTAACGGTGAAATTTACAATTTCCTTGATATAAGGCATGAACTCGAAAAACGGGGATACGCCTTTAGAACCAGATCTGACACAGAAGCTCTTCTCAAATCATATATTTGTTACGGAGCAGATTGCTTGAACCGTTTCGAGGGCATGTTTGCGTTTGCAATCTGGGATGAGAGAAACCAGACGCTCTTCGCCGCGCGTGATCGGATGGGCAAAAAACCATTCTATTACACTCTACAAAACGGGGTTTTTGCTTTTGCGTCTGAGTTAACCGCATTTAAAAACCTCCCTTTTATAAAACTGGAGGTAGAGAGGAAGTCAATAGCTCGGTACCTCGCTTATGAGTATGTTCCAACTCCGGACACGATATACAAAAATATTTTTAAACTTAGGCCGGGACATTATCTTACTTTTAGCAACGGCATTTTAAAAACAGTACGCTATTGGGATCTCCCTATTCCTGCCCAGAAAGTAAATATTTCAGAGGACGAATGCTGCGAAAGGATAGTGAGTCTTCTGGGTCAAGCCATAAAGAGGCGGTTGATTAGTGATGTTCCTTTAGGTGTTTTTCTTAGTGGGGGTATAGACTCTTCGGCAGTTGTGGCTCTTATGAGCGAGCTTGTACCGCCGTCTGAAATAAAAACATTCAGCATAGGTTTCCGTGAATCAAGTTATGACGAATCCCCTTATGCGAGAATGGTCTCAAACCTTTTTGGCACTCATCACTATGAAGAAACACTGAGCGCAATCGATGCGGGAGACTTGTTACCCGAAATAGTGTCGCGTCAGGATGAGCCAATGGCGGATCCATCGGTAGTCCCAACTTTTTTGCTGTCCAAAATTACTCGTAAGAAGGTTACAGTAGCGCTTGGCGGTGATGGCGGAGATGAACTTTTTGCCGGATACGAGTATTACACCGGATCAATATTGGCCGATTACTACCTCAGTCTTCCCCTGGTCCTCAGGGAAGACATTATTAAACCTTTGTTACGGTTGCTGCCTGTGTCAACAGGATATGTGAGTCCACGACACGTCATGGAAAAATTTATTCGTGGGACCGAAGCCCCAGATTGGCTCCGAAGCCAGATTTGGGTTGGCGCTTTTACTCCAGATTTCGAAAAAGACTTATGGACGGACTTTCCTTTGTCTTCATCTAACCCGGAGTTGATGTACGAGCAAACCAAAAGTCTTTTTCAAAATTTCAGAGCGACGAATTCTCTGGATAAGGTCTTTTACTTGTTCGCCAAGCAATATTTGCTTGATTATATTCTTGTCAAGGTTGACAGGTGTTCAATGATGCACGCGCTGGAAGTTAGGGCCCCTTTCCTTGACAAGGATGTCGTAGAATTCGTGTTTGGCTTACCTTCCCACATGAAAATCAAAAGATTGACACGAAAATATTTGCTAAAAAAAGCCCTTCGGAACCACCTCCCTAAAAGCATATTGCACAGGAAAAAGAGAGGTTTTTTGATACCCACGGCGCTTTGGCTTAAAAAAAATCTCTCTCCCTTGGTCGATGAAGAATTGGGTGAATCAAATATTCGACGTCAGGGGCTCTTCAATCATAAAGTTGTTTCAGAGATGATTTCAAAACATAAAGCCGGTAAAGCAGATTTTAGAAAAGAACTCTGGACGTTGCTCGTCTTACAGTTGTGGCTTAAAGCAAATCCTGTCAGCGGCATCTAAATGGTTTTTAAACAAATTACAGGGCAGAAACCAGTTAACATATGGCAACGGTGTTCAGACTTTTCGGGTTGAAGATTCTGAATTACCACGTCCTGTCGAAATGAGATTTTCGATCCGGCGAACTAGTCTCTCATTTCCCATAAGCTGTCCATGATTGATGTTGGACTTGTATTCATCCAAGCGTCTCTCGAAATCCAGAAACAAATCCTCAGATGGATTCAGTGAACTGGAATATCCACCAAATCCGCATTCCGACAGAAAATAAGAATTCAGGAATTGCTCGTAGGCGTTTGCGATTGGAAAAGCTAATACCGGCTTACTCAAATAAATAGCCTCACACAAAACGTTGTGCCCTCCATTTGTTATAGCGTATCGGGCCGTTGCCAGATCTTCCAAAAAACCATGAGAAGAATTCTCCTTGAAAACAAGGTTCTTCTGGCTTGGTCTTGCTCCAAAACCGTAAATCAGGAATTTCGAGTCGATTTTTTCCAATATTGGAAAAAGTCGATGGAAAGTGGGTGAAGTTTGATACACGAGTACATGGTCACCTTCAGCGGTCTTTGTCATCTGTACATCTTTGCGGATTAAAGGTGGAAAGACAGTGGTAGTTTCCGGATTTTTTGGGGGAAGGTTGTAGAACGAAATAATCAGAAATTCAGAGCTGTAACTGTACAGTTTATTTACCGTGGAACAGGTTAAAAAACGGCTGAAACGCTGAG
>JAZDKD010000490.1:0-11378 GCA_043803345.1 Pseudomonadota bacterium | reverse complement strand
ATCCTCCGATTATTTCTAACCTCTCAATAAAATGCAAATCACGGCAGACTCTGCGTGGAAACACGGGCAATTTTTCAGTCATCATGATTTTGTTTGTTGTTCCTGTTCACAATAATGAGAGAAAGATATGGCGTGGTTGCTCCTTTTAAGGTTTTAACATTCCGGATAATTTCCTCCCCCGGCAACCCAAGTTTTGAAAAGAATGTAGACTGATCCAGTAAATCGAGTTCTTCCAGTGTTTCGTAGATTTTGTCAAAATATTTGTAAGTTTTTAGAATAACTACATTGTCAACTCTGTTCAAAGTTTGTGACAGTTTGTCAGCGCCTTTGGCGCCGGAGACAACAACCAAAGACTGATTCCCCTGGGCCAGAGGGATATTGGCCACAGACGCGGCTGCCTGATATGAAGTAATGCCTGGAATAATTTCAACGTCCGTCTGAGAGGCAATGCTTCGAACCGTCTTTAGTAGATAAGAGAACGTTGAGTATGTCATTGGATCGCCTAGGGTGACGAACGCCACATCTCCTTTACTTGAAAGAGCTTTCAGAACCGTTTTGGCATTCTCCTCCCAAGCCTTTTGCAGCACTACCCTGTCATTATCCATCGGGAAAGGTAACGTCTCAATCGTTGCTTCGGGCGCATGCTTTCCTATGATGTTTCTGGCCAAACTGTAATCATTTTTTGTGGAAGAAGCCGCGAAAATCACGGATACGCTTTTCAATATTCTGACCGCTTTTACAGTTATCAGATCAGGATCTCCCGGTCCTACTCCAATGCCGTATAGCTTTGCTTCTTTTTTTGACATGCCGTCTTACCCATACTGTTTTATTTCGCTGCCTGGCTTTAATGAAAAATCTGGTTATTTTGCCTCAGAACCCCATTGTTCGGGGTGCAACTTCCGGGAAAGATCTTCCACTGCCGTAACGGATCGAGGACCCGGTCTTGAAAAAACCTGCTCTTCAACAATAAAAAAACGCTGATTCTTTATTGCGTCCAATTGATTAAAATAAGGTCTTTGTTCAATAGGTCCGGGATCTCTGTTCATGGGTCCTCGTTGAATTATATAGAAATCAGGGTTTAACCGTAGAATTTCCTCAATGTTCAATCGAAGAAATTTTTTCTTACTTATCAAGCTGTTTTGACCGCCGGCCAGTTTGATAACTTCATTTACTATTGAATCTTGACCGGCGAGCAATATGTCGGGATAGCGAACCTCGAATAGCACTGAAGGCTTTTTCTTTGCCGAGGAAATTTTATTCTTTACTAGGTCAAGCCTCATTTTCAGATCATTTATTAGTTGTGTTCCTCGTTCCTCTGAGCCTGTTAAAATAGCTAACCGACCTATCACTGAAAACAGCTCGGAAAAACTGTTAGGGTTGAAAACAGCCACGGGAAGACCTTGGGCGATGAGTTGCCTGACCGGGACCATGGCCTCTTTTCTACCTGCGTTCTGGATTATCAGGTCTGGTTTTAATCCCATGACCAACTCAACATTTGGCCGCATGTGAGTCCCGATGCTCGGTTTATTCAATATTGATTCAGGTGTCTTATCTGCGCTGGTTCTTGCTATCAGGTTTCGTTCCAGCCCCATGTCCACCAGGATCTCATTGTAGGCTCCATACAGTGCTATGAGCCTTTCCGCCGGCTTTTTAAGGGTAACTTGGCGATCAAGATCATCTGTCACGCTGATCGACGCTGCTAAACCTGTTCCGGCTAAAAAACTCCCTTGAACCCAGATCACTGCGAAAAGGAACAAAATGCGCCTGAGGAGTTCCTGTGACCGGGTGTTTGGAAACCCGAATGTCGGTCTCATAGATTTCACTGAGAATACTGTCCTTGAAAACATCTTCAGTTTGACCATCGATAACAACTTTGCCATTCTTTAGAAAAACCAAACGCTTGCAATACAAGGCGGCAAGGTTCAGATCGTGTAGAACACATATCACTGTAGCCCCTTCAATGTTTTTTTTTGTCAGCAAGTCAAAAACCTGAATTTTTTTTGCAGCGTCCAGGTTAGAAGTAGATTCATCGAGAACCAGGATTTCCGTTGTCTGAGCTAAAGCGCGAGCTATAGTCACCAGTTGAGCTTCTCCACCAGACACTTTTTTAATCGATTTATGGGCTAGTTTCAGAATACCTGTCTGAATCATGGCGTCTCTTGCCACATCACGGTCTTCACTTGAATAACCGGCCCACGAATCCAAATACGGATAACGGCCCATGAGAACAATTGAGAGGTTTGAAAAATCAAATGAGATGTCAGACTTTTGAGGCACGCACGCAACTCTTTTCGCCATTTGTTTCGTGGGATAAGTTCCAACCGGTCTTCCATCTACCAGAATTTCTCCCGATCTTAATGGCGCAACACCAGTCAATGCCATTATTAACGTAGTTTTTCCACTTCCATTGGGACCTAGAATCCCTATCATCTCGTTATGTGTTATTTTAAGCGAGATTCCTCTCAGGACTTGCTGATCCTGATAACCTACAATGATATTCTCAATCTCAATCAAAGCCTGTTCCTGTTTTGCGCCCTTAAGCAAGACGCAAAAGAATGGTCCTCCAATAATCGCTGTGATTACACCTACAGGTAATTCTTCTCCTTCCGGCAAAATAGTTCTAGCCGCAACATCCGACCAGATCATGGCTATCATTCCCAACAATCCGGCCAAAACTAATAGTCTTGAATGATTCGGACCGACTGTCATTCTTACCAGGTGCGGCGCTACCAAACCTACAAAACCTATTACGCCGGAAACTGAAACTGCTGCGGCCGTCAATAGGCTGGCGCCTATTAACACCGTCGCTCGGGCTCTGTTCGTGTCTACTCCTAGCTGGCGCGCAGGAAAGTCACCCAGCGACATCAAATCTATTTCCCGACTGTGAATCACCACTAGAATAAATCCCACTACCAGGTAAGGAAACGCGAAAATGGCGTGTGACCAACCCCGCCCTTGAAAGCTTCCCATAACCCAAAAGACTATACTTGCCACGGATTCTTCGTCCAGAGATTTCAATAAAGAGACCAAAGCGCCCAGAAACGTTGCTACAACTATTCCGGCCAGCACCATTGTGTCCCTTCGCAAGATACCGTCGACCCTAGCAAGACTTATTACCGCCGCAAGGGCTAACAGCGCTCCCACAAGCGCAGCCAAAGGCGCTATCCCCAATCCGAGAGCGGTTTTTGATCCAAAACCGAGAAATATTATCAAAGCCGCTCCAAAAGCGCCTCCTGCGGAAACACCGATCGTGAAAGGGTCAGCAAGAGGATTCCTCAGAATACCCTGGAAAGCTACCCCAGACACTGCCAGCGCCAGCCCAACCATGGCCGACAAACACACCCTGCTAAGCCGAATATCAAATATGATAGCCTTTTGTATTGGATCCAACGTGTCGTCATGGATCAACCCAATTCCTGAGGCAAGACATTTTAGCGTCAAAACGAAAGGAATTTCGATTCGACCAATTGAACAGGCCAGGATCACGGAGGTTAAAGCAGTTATGATTAGAATTGTCATTATGGCTTTGAAGCGCCTTTTTTCGCTCCGGTAGCCTTGTTCCAATTCATTGATAGCGACATTTGCCATTTCGTTAACTTCGTGTCCCAAAAGAAAAACCCTGGACAATAGAATGTCCGGGGTTCCCTGTTTTACCTCGGTTATTTTAGCGGCGCTTTCCACGGCTATCGCTAGGTGAAAGTTCTGGTAGGCAGGTTTTCTGGCTTCCGGGTCTTTCTAATTGTCGCGCCTTCCCAGGATTTTGTTGTTCCCAGTGGCTTTTTGGCGACTTTCGTAACCGGTTACAGCGGCGGGTCCGTTCCTGAATCGCACAGGATTCCCTATTAATCCATTATGACGGAGCCTAACAGGTTAATATTCTGATTTTATTACTAGAACAACAGAGAATCAGGGTCAACAAAAAATTTCCATCCCAACGGCTTGAATTGCCGTGAGGCGACATTACTGAATTTACGTTATTTATCTTGTTCTTCGGAAACACTTGCTGGAATACGGCTTATCGGGCCGCTTACGGGAGAAGACTTTGCTGTTTTTCTGGCGCCAAAATAACGAACGCCGGTCATAATAGGTCCAGAAATCACGTAAGCTGCGCAAAGAATAAAAGGAACCACAAAGGGCGCTATCGCTATCAGAGACATTAGCATCACGAATCCGACTGTTGAGCTGAAGGGTTTTTCACGAACTATCGTCAGGTCTTTGAATGCGTGGAACTTTACTGAGCTAACCATTAAAAATGATAGCAACGTCGTTAGAATCAACAGGAAAATTGAGTAATTTTCTGCTTTGATCTCAAGATTCTCAAAGAAAATCACACACGTAGCCAGCATTACTGCTGCTGCTGGAATCGGAAGCCCATTGAAACGTTTGGGATCAATTACGTTGGTTTGAACATTGAATCTGGCTAATCTCAGGGCCCCGCACGCAACATAAACAAAACAGACAACCCAACCCAGTCGTCCGTAGGGCTCAAGAACCCAAGTGTAAAAAAGAATAGCCGGCGCAACTCCAAATGAGATCACATCAGCAAGTGAATCCAGTTCCACTCCAAATTTGGTGCTGGTCTTGGTAAGCCTTGCCACCTTTCCATCGATACCATCGAAAAAACCTGCCACCAGAATGAGAACCCCGGACAACAGAAATTGGCCTTTGATCGCCAAAATCAACGCGTAGAAACTAAAAAAAACACTTGTCAAGGTCAGAAGGGAAGGGAGAATAAAAATCCCTTTCTTCATTTTGTTTATTCTGTTTCGTTTTCTTTGCCACGCGTTCATGGCGTCTTCTGGATTTTCGTAAATTCTCCTGGGCCTGAGAATCGATCTCTTGTGACGAAATTCCGAAGCCATCGTTCAACTTCCTTTGGTTGCGTATCGCGTTTTATTTTACAACGCATTAGATAAATAGACAAACATAACCGGACGGATTTTCTAAAGGAGAGAGCTACGTAGTTAATTTTGCTAATACAGTGACACCTGCCGTAACTTTTGATCCCACTTTGGCGCAGATTGTAAAAGTCTTAGGTAAGTAAATATCAACTCTGGATCCGAATTTTATCAGCCCAAAACGTTCTCCCTTTTCTGCGGTATCGTTTTCCCTGACCCACCAGACTATACGTCTTGCTATTTTGCCGGCTATTTGAACGATTTCCATTTCACCAGCGCAAGTATTCAAAATTATAGAATTACTTTCGTTAAGCAGAGAGGAATTCGGATTTCTGGCGTCTAGAAATTGGCCTCTCTTGTGAGAGATTGTTTTTACCCTGCCGGAGAACGGCCATCGGTTGACATGCACATTAAACACAGACATGAAAACGCTTATTCTTGTTAGATCCGCATCGACTAAAACGGGCGCCTTGGAATTTTCCGAGATATCCATAACCACGCCGTCAGCTGCGGAAACCAGGACATTTTTGTCGAGGGGCGCCTGTCTTTCAGGATTACGAAAAAATAGGGCTATGGCTAAAGTGGATATTAGAAAAAAAAAATGACAGCCAATAATGACCAAGCCACCAAGCAAAAACAAAAAGCGCAGTGGTTCCGAAAACGATACCCAAACCTTCCCGAGCTATAAATTCACTATGGCCTGTTTTTGAATTCAATCTCCGGTATCTCCAGTTCTGGAAACCTTCCTGCCCCGTGGAATCGCCACAGTCCCCGTTCTAACAACCTCCAGTATTCCCAAAGATGATAGGAGTTCAAGAATCGCTTCAATTTTCCCCTGAGATCCAGTGACTTCAATAGTCAGGTTGTCAGTGGCCACATCTACGATTCTGGCTCTAAATATCTCGACAATTCTTAGCGCTTCCGCTCTTTTTAAAGATGTGGCCTTGACTTTGACCAAAACTAGTTCCCGGTCAACATAGTCACCCTTTGTTAAGTCCTGAACTTTCGAAATATTTATTAATTTTCTTAGCTGCTTAATTATTTGTTCAAAAATCGCTTCATTACCATGGGTGACTATTGTCATTTGGGATAAACCTGGATTCATGGTAGGCGCTACACTAAGAGAATCAATGTTGAAGCTTCTGCCTGAAAACATCCCCGCCACCCGAGCAAGAACTCCTGGCTTATTTTCTACTAATGCGGAAATTACTTTTCTGCTTTCCATTTAGACCAAAATCATTTCTTTTATCGGCGCGCCGGCTGGAACCATTGGATAAACGCCTTCATCGCGGTCTACTATAAAATCGATTATTACCGGACCATTCGTTTCAAGGGCTTTTTGAATAACTTTTTCCACTTCCGATGATTTAGTGGCTCTCAAGCCAACTGCTCCATAGGCTTCCGCGAGTTTCACAAAATCCGGGGCCACCGTTATATCAGTCTGCGAATATACCTTATCATAAAAACGTTCTTGCCATTGTCGAACCATCCCCAAATAACCATTATTCAGGATTGCTATTTTTACGGGGAGCTTGTACTGGACTACTGTTGCAAGTTCCTGAATATTCATTTGAATCGAACCATCTCCGGCGATGTCTATTACAGTTTTTTCCGGGTAAGCCACCTGAGCCCCTATCGCCGCAGGGAAACCATAACCCATGGTCCCAAGGCCACCGGAGGTCAGGAAAGTCCTTGGATGATCAAAGAGGTAATATTGGGCAGCCCACATTTGGTTTTGACCAACTTCAGTAGTTATAATTGCTTTCCCCTTGGTCATTTCATAAAGTTTTTCAATTACGAACTGAGGTTTTATGATCTCGCTCGTTCGATCAAATCTCAGTCTTTGCTGGTTTCTCCATGCGGTTAACTGTGAATGCCATTCTTTTAATTTGTCGTCCGCCTCTGCCGTCCTTCCTTCCTTTCTAAGTTCGTCAATAAGCTTGGATAGTCCATCTTTAGCGTCGCAAACAATTGGAACTTCAACCAGTATATTTTTTTGTATTGATGTAGGATCTATATCTATGTGAATTATTTTAGCGTCCTTGGCGAACTCTTCCACTCTGCCGGTAACTCTGTCGTCAAAACGCGCTCCAATGGCTAGCAACAAGTCCGTTCTGTCGATGGCCATATTTGCCCTGAAAGTTCCATGCATACCCAGCATTCCTAAGAAAAGAGGGTGTGTGGCCGGGAAACAGCCAAGGCCCATTAGAGTGCTTGTAACAGGGAAATTTAACATTGAAGCGAATTTGAATAATTTCTCATGGGCGCCCGAAGTTATCACACCACCCCCGGCGTAAATAACCGGTCGTTCAGCGATACGAATTAACTCCGCCGCTCTTTTGACTGAAGGCGGATGAGCTTTAACATTTGGCCTGTATGTTGGTATTTCTATTGTTTTGGGATAGTCGAAAGAAACCTTGTTCTGGACCACATCCTTGGGTAAGTCTATTAGAATAGGTCCAGGTCGTCCGGTGGTGGCTATTAAAAAGCCTTCTTTTATGGTTTGAGCCAGGTCTTCGGTTCGTGAAACCAAATAATTGTGTTTTGTGCAGGGCCGAGTTATGCCTACGATGTCAGCTTCCTGAAACGCGTCATTTCCGATAAGTTGAGTGGGCACCTGACCAGTAAACACTATTACAGGAATTGAATCCATATATGCTGTCGCAAGGCCGGTAACCGTGTTTGTGCCTCCCGGACCAGACGTAACCAGACAAATGCCCGGTTTACCTGTGGCTCGAGCGTATCCGTCAGCGGCATGGACCGCCGCTTGTTCGTGTCGCACGAGAACGAATTTGAAGTCTTGAGAAAAATCGCGCGCAAGTGTATCAAATATGTCTATGACTGCGCCGCCTGGATAGCCAAAAATGGTGTCAACGCCCTCCTCTTTAAGAGAACGCAGTAATATACTAGCTCCACTAATTTTCAATTTGATACCATCTTGTCGAGCAGAAGGATCTGGAGACTTCGTCAGAGTTACGAGCTTATCTGTACTTGGTCAAAATTTTTTCTATCTGATCCCTGCCGCGAAGTTTCTTTTTCTGTAATGTCTTGCGTTCCAAATCTTCGGAATGTGAAAGGTAGAGCCTCTTATTGAATACTTCGAGCTGTTCTTCGTACTCCAGATGCTCCTGCCAGAGCTTGGCCAGCTCAGCGTCTTTGTCTTTCCAAGTATTGATCAGATCCTGGTCTCTTCTTTCCATAACTAAACCTTCAAATGGAATGATTATGACATATGCAGATTCGTATACGCACCGAATGAGTTTTTGTCAACCAATAGCGAGGAATCTTTATCTTCCAGAATTCGGTTGTTCATTTTACTTCAACTCTTGAAAATCGAAGAGTCTGATTTTGGAAAGTACTTGCGAAAAACCTTCATGCGGCGTTATTGTAACTTTTGAATCAATTTATCAATAACGCCGAGTAATGTGTGAATTGCGTCGATCCAATTGTCGTTTGGGGGATCGTTCGTTACTGACTTTATCTTTTTAAGGAAGGTGTCAGATGGCTGAACTGCCGAAAATGAAGTATTCGGGAAAGATACGTGAGGTGAGAATAGGCAAGCCTGGCAATGAGGTAGTGTTAGGCGGGGAGACGGGCTACAGTTTTTATAGTTTTGAGGGCGAGGGGCCGCATGTTCCGAAGTTAGCGCTTCAGGTTCTGGACATAGAGCCTGAGGAGTGGGCTGATGAGGCTTTGGAGCCTTTTAAGGGAGTGACTGGGGATCCAGTTGCTTGGGCCAAGAAGTGTGTAGAGGAATACAAGGCTGACCTGGTTTGTCTCTGGTTGGCGGGGACCGATCCCAACGGTAAGAATTTATCCGCTGAGCACGCCGCAGAGACAGCGCGCAAGGTAGCTGAGGCCATAGACAAGCCTCTTATAGTTTGGGGTGTGTCCAATGAGCAAAAGAACACTGAGGTTCTAAAGGCGGTTGCCGAAGCTTGCGCAGGGCACAATGTTTTATTGGGGCCTGTGACTGAGGGCAATTATAAGCAGATTGGGGCTGCGGCCATAGCGTATAAGCAGGTTATAGCGGCAAATTCGCCGATAGACATAAATTTGGCCAAGCAGCTCAACATATTGCTTGAGAATCTTGGAGTGCCCTCGGACAAGATACTGATAGATCCCACAACCGGATCCGTGGGTTATGGGATGGAGTATTGTTATTCGATCATGGAGCGTTTACGCCAGGCTGCGTTGACGCAGAATGACGACAAGCTTCAGTATCCGATAATCAATAACATAGCCGAGGAAGTATGGAAGACTAAAGAGGCTAAGTTACCATCGGACGGTAAACTGGGAGACGCGTCATTACGCGGAGTCAATTTAGAGAGTGTCACAGCTCTGAGCGCGTTACAGGCTGGATCGGACTTATTGATATTACGCAGTCCCAAGACTCTTGAGCATATCAGGAATTATTTGGGCTCAATTATGGCAAAGACTGATCTGGAGTCCATGGCGGTAGACATGTCATTGGCCGCGGAGCCTCCCAAGGAACCGGCCAAACCAGCGGCAGCTCCTAAACCCGCAGAAACCCCAAAACCTAAGGTGGAGCCTAAACCCGCTCCTATAGCCGTTCAACCTCCTAAAACCATTGAGGTGGTCGCAGAACCGGTTGAAACCCCGAAAAAGGCCTCCGTTCAAGCTGCCGCCCCAGTGATTACCGTGTCTGCGCCGGCGCCTAAACAGGAGATTTCCGAGGATAAAGTGGATATCCCTGGACAATTGTCCGATGATGACATCGAGGCTCTCAGACAGATGGTCGCCGCTTTTAGAGCCATTAGAGGGTTTATATCGGATGTAGGAGATAGACTCTTAAACAGGTAGGTTGATAAAGATTTATGTTGGAAATTGACAAGCCGATGTTTCACGTGAAACATCGGCTTTTTTTAATAGCGTCTACCTCTTATTGTCATTCAGCGCTGGGGGTTGCCGCCGGCGCGCTTGCGGGAGCGTTCTGTTCAGACGTCGGCGCAGCCGCTCCCTCAGGACCCGGAATGACAGGGGCGCCAATTGGAGCCGTCTGTTCACCCATTATAGAACGATCTTTAACTACAGTGACTCGCCCCGAAAAATAAGTCAAAACTATGGATGTGACCATGAACACGACAGCGGCGGCGATCGTGACCTTGCTCGGAAAGGTAGCGGCGCCGGTGCTTCCAAAAACAGTCTGGCTTGAACCGCCGCCGAACACAGCGCCAATGTCCGCTCCTTTTCCTGTCTGGAGCAATATAATCAGAATTAAAGCGATACAGACAATTATATGCACTATAAGAACTACAGCGGTGAGCATATTATTATTCCCCTTCTAAATACCTGTTCCATTTTCAATTATACCTACAAAATCTTCCGCTTTCAATGAGGCTCCACCAATTAGTCCTCCATCAATGTCTGCGCATCCGATCAAGTTTTTGGCATTGTCCGGTTTTACGCTGCCCCCATACAGTATTCTGGTCTTATTGGCAAAATCTTCTCCCCTGAGAATCGAAAGTTCTTTCCTCAGGAAAGCATGCGCCTCCTGCGCCTGTTGTGGCGAAGCTGTTTTCCCTGTACCGATAGCCCATACCGGTTCGTAAGCTACTATAAAATTCGTCGCATTGTTTACAACCAATGAGCCTAAACCAACTGTAAGCTGCCTTTTCATTACCTCGAAAGTCTTCTCAGCTTCTCTTTCCACAAGAGTTTCTCCAAGACAAAAAATTGGGATAAGATCATTTTTTATTGCCGCCGCAATTTTCTTGTTCACTGATTCATCTGTTTCTCCGAAGTATTGTCTTCTTTCGGAATGACCTATTATCACATGTGAACAACCAATTTCTTTTAGCATTGGTCCGGAAATCTCCCCGGTGAAGGCCCCTTTGTCCTCCCAAAAAATATTTTGAGCGGCAACCTGAATGTGACTACCTTTAACTTCTTCAATAGCGCAGGCTATTGAAGTGAACGCAGGAGCTATTATGACTTCGCAACTTGTTCCAAGGTTTTTTCCCTTTGTAAAAATCTCTTTGATTAGATTGCGCGTTTGAGCGGTGTTGTTATGCATTTTCCAATTGCCCGCGATAATTGGCTTTCTTTGATTCATTTCAAATTCCTTTCCGTTGTGGATTATATTCATCAAAAAACAATGTTAGGATTCGAGAGCGGCAATCCCGGGCAATATTTTACCTTCCATGAATTCCATGAACGCTCCACCGCCTGTTGAAATATATGATACCTTGTCAGAGACCCCAGCCTGTTTGACGGCTCGGACAGAATCTCCGCCGCCTATTACCGAAAAAGCCTTTGAACTGGCGATAGCCAATGCAATCTCCATTGTTCCTTTTTTAAAAGCCTCTTTCTCGAAGACCCCCATTGGGCCATTCCATACAATTGTTCCGGCTTTTTCAATTTGAGAATTGAAGATTTTTACAGTCATCGGCCCTATGTCCAAAGCCATTTCATTGGTCTCAATACCATCAATTAAAGTAATTCTGGCGGCATCACCGC
>JAZDKD010000489.1:0-2237 GCA_043803345.1 Pseudomonadota bacterium | reverse complement strand
AAATTTGAACCGCAAATCAGGCTTCGCTAAAGCTTCGACCCGACAGGTCAGGCTTCGCCAAAGCTACGACCCGACAGGTCAGGCTTCGCTAAAGCTTCGACCCGACAGGGGCGCGAAGTTTTTGCCCGAACCGGGTGCCGGCCCAAAGAGAATGGCCGCCTTCGATTCGCCCAAAGATGCCCATGGCATATTCAAAGTAAGAAATTTTTGCCATTATGGATAAGAAATTACCGCGCTTTTGATGATTCTTTCCTGACGGGTTAATTAAAGCCGATAATGAGATTCAATACACCTCGTCATGCTTTCCGATATCCACCAGAACAATCAAATCTATTTCGCTATCCGGTCCTTTTTCAAAGGTAAATACAATACGGCAATCATACTCGACCTGGCAGGCCCAAAGTCCAATCAGTTTTCCATGCAGCTTATGGGTCTTAAGGGCAGGATCAAACGGTTCTATAGAAAGCTTTTCCAGCGCAGAGAAAATCTTTCCCTGTAAAACCGGATCGTGTCGTGTCGCTTTTTTAAACCCGCGACGAAATCCGTTTGACCATGATAGGGTATACATCAATCTCCTAAGAGATCCTTCTTTAAATCATCAACAGTTCCGAATTTTGCTCGTTTTTCCCTCACCGCCTGCAAAGCTTCCCTTGCATTAGCGGCAATTTCGTCACGCCTGTGTTCGGCGATACGCATTCTAAGTATCTCTAGAAGTTCCTCACGGTCATCAAATGGCAGAGACTCAACGGCGTCAATAGCCTTTTGAAAGGGTGTATCCTGGTGAATGCTCATTCTTTTAACCTCTGTAATCTGGTTATGTATTTTGTCATACCCGGTTATCGTTATAATTTATTGCAAATAAAGGATATTGTCAATTGTGTGCTCTGAGGGACATCCTATAATCTCCCGCATCATGCTCCAAGGCACATCTTTGCATTGTAAAAATGGGGACGTTCTCAACATTTAAACTTTTTCGTGTCGATGGTATAAAAACATGGCGTAAGGCAAATAAAGCTATTGAGCTGATAAGCTGTTGAGCTATAAAACACGGTGTAAGGCATAAGGCGCAAGGTTGAGAGTTCAACCTCATTCCCTGGCAACACTCCGAATTCGAGCCCTTCCCGGCTCCAAAACAGTAAATTTCCCTAAAAGTTCATTCCCATACAATAGCAAAATCACAACTCTCGTCCGCAAAAAATCTCAACATTTATTCACTTAACTTGCGTTCCTGTCCTAAGTTCAATCAACCGCTCATTTCCAATGGTGTTTGCAGCATAAATCAACGCGGCCATCACTGCCTCTCTGTTCAGATTTGGATATCCATCCAAAAGATCTTCGATTGTAGATCCCTCGCCCAACTTGCGAACGATCAATTCTACTGGGATTCGAGTTCCCTTGATGACAGGCTTTCCCAACATGATTTCAGGGTTGGTTTCAATCAATTCTTTCATATTTATCACAGCCTCCTGTGTATCTTGTGGGTCTTGGGTACGGTCATGATTTTATGCGTTTCCTCTATTGGTTTATTTGGTCTATTTGGTCTGTCTGGTTGTTTTCGTGCGGAGGTACTTGATCAGGCCGGAGATGATCTTGGCCGTTTTGTCAGCCTGGTCGTAAGTTTGCTGAAACGGTTCCGGATCGATGTAGCTTTGATCGAGTGCCACATACAGATGGCTTTGAACTTCTGCCGACGACGACATGGCGATGAATAAAAATTGAATGAATTCCTTGTCGGAACGTCGGATAAAACCTTCTGCACAATTGGCCATCGTCGAGGTCGCCGCTGCTTGAATCTGCCCGGCAAGACGAAGGTCCTTTTTGAATTGCGGGTTTCTGGTTGCCATATAGACCATCCGGGTCAGCTCGCGGGCCTGCTGCCAGCATTCGAGGTCTTCGAATCGGGTGATTTTCATTCTGGTCCGTTTGGTAGATCCTTGTCAGGCAAGGGACAGGCGCAGTGGTGTTAATCCCGCCGCCAGTGTGATTGCCTTCCTTGAACTTGAACAAAATGGAGCATTTTTCAAAGGTCCATATATTCGCCGTCCGATAAATCTCCAAACATATCGGAATAATCAATGAAAACGCTTCATGATAAGGGTTCGGAATCGTTCGATATCGCCGAGGTCGGTCTGGATGATGGCATGCACTTTCCGGTCGTCGATCTCTCCGTATAAATGAACCAGCCGGTTACGAAATTTCGCCATCTGCCGAAGCCGCGTACTCAGATCGGCTGGTAT
>JAZDKD010000488.1:0-5029 GCA_043803345.1 Pseudomonadota bacterium | reverse complement strand
GTCGGAGGAGCGCACGGCGGCGGACCACACTGGCTGGGACTACAATCCAGAGCGTCTATCATTCGATCGACCAGTTTAAATGGCAGAGCGACAACACCTGTCACCAATCTGAACGCGCCCGAGAAAACTCTTGCAACAGGGTTCGGTTGACCACATGGAGGCGGTCCACACGGGGGTGGGCATGGCGGTGGTCCACAGTACGGTTGGGGTCCGCATGCGGGGGGCGGTCCGCACATAGGTGGCACTTTGCATACAGGGCCTCCAGCGCAGACTGGCGCCAATCCCATAGTCAATAGTGCCAAAACCACCAAAAGAGCGCCAATAGCAAATTTCCCTTTCATTCAATAACTCCTTCCAAAAGAATCCCTCGGAATCTCCCTTTATCCCTCCGAGCGACAGATAAACTGCATTTTAATATTTCTTGCTTTCACTGTATCAAAATTTCACCATAAAAGTCAACCTGAAAAATTATTATGAAACATTATTAGGGATTTTTTCTAATATACTAATTTATAATAATTATCCGTCCTTACCTAATTCTAGTTTTCCTCCCATACGCCTTCGCTCTCCATTGGAACAGCGTCTGGACGGTTGGGATAGCCAACTCTGCCGCATCCAAAATCTAGAGACACCGAAGCCCCCAGGGAAGCAATAATTTCCTGACGCAATTCTCTCTCACCCTTGACCCAGGATACAACCCAGCTATCTAAAATCGCGTCGTGATTTTTATCAAACCTGAACTCGCCCCGCATTCCATTGATCTTTGAATTTGAAATCGCTTTGATTACTCTTTCAAGATCTCGCTCTCCTGTTGCCCCTTCACTGGCGACGCAATCTATAATTCGCGCCAAGTCAAAACCTTCGGCCACTCTGGGGATAGACATGGCCTCCGAGCCAAATTTCGTGAAAATCTTTGATCTCAAAGACTGGACGTTTGTGACGTTCGTCAGAGTCGGCACACCTATGACGGTTTCCTCAACAGCCTGTTCCGTCTTGCTAAATGATGTCAAAGTCTCCGGGCCGACAATGGTTTTTCGAGTTTTTGGGTGTACAGATTTCACAGCCTGAAGAAATTTTAGGGCGGATTCATTTTCGAAAGCCGCAAAAACAAAATCAGCGTCGGAATTCCCTATCGACGAAACAACTGAATCAATAGTGGCGGATGAATCGCTGACCATAACCCTATCGCAAAACGAACCGCCAGCCCTTTCAAATCCGAATGCAAACGAATCCGCTTTTTCGTTTGCGCTTTGATCATCGTCTCCAGTGATGAATACCTTCCGCCCAGCATTAATTACCGCCCATGGCGCCAACGGTTCCGAAAGAACATAGTTGTTCGGACTAGACCTGAAAACATTGGGTTGACAAACCTCCCCGCAAACCAACTTAATCGACGGATTCGTAAGAAACACTATAGCTCGTGATTTAGCGAATGTTTCAACAACCCGTTGAGATCCTTCAACATCGGCGAAACACACAATAAAGTTTATTTCATCGCCTTTGAACGAACCTTGAACCTCTCTCAGTGTCTCTTCTAGATTCTGGTCATAGTTTTTTCTGAAAATTTCTATAGGGCATGGGCCATTTTCCTGGGATGAAAGATCAAATCCGGCCATGAGGGATCTGGCCTCTAATTCCATGTAACCCTTATTCGGATGAACAAAAGTGAGCTTCATTTTTTGATCGGGCTGCGTGGCCCTTCCTAATGATGGGGTTAGAATAATTGCGGACGTCAGTATGCCGGAAACAAGAAATTCGCGCCTTGACAGTAAATGCCGTTGGGCACAAAAATCTCTAACTTTCCATTCAGATGTAACAACATCTTTTTCAAGACGGCGCATTTTTTTCTCAATCATTCGCTTACTGCTATTCCCGTGAAGCCGTGCCAGACTTCTCATCACTATTCTCAAGACCGTAAGATTCCAAGTGTGAGGCGCATCCTACTCTAAACGAATTTAACTGTAAAGATAGTATCGTGATCTATAGACTCGGAAATGATGTTTAGGGTGGGAAATGAATTTATAATGTTGGAAGGATAGTTGAAACTTGCAAAGAATATGGATTGGGAGAATTAGATCTTCCCGGATCAATGCGACAACCGGGAAGATCTAAAACATGTCAGCGATATGAACGAGGCATCGGGGCACAAGCCGCCGGCTGAGGAGCGCAGGTGTACCTGCTTTTTTTAATGGTTTTCCTGGAAGGAGCGCAAACAGGAGGAGGGCACTCCATCCTGACGGTGATTACTCGGCAACTTCTGGGAGCGAATGAATCCTGGGAACACTTCACCACAGCCATCTCCGAAGCGTGACCTGGTGTCGGTCCAATACCCTGATACAATGCCCCACGCAGATTCTGCGCAGTCGCTACAAACAGTGCGTCAGAATTCCCTGGAATCGCCGCTGTAAATGCTAAAACAAAAATTGCTAGCAAAAATACAGACTTCCTCGACATGGCATACCTCCAAATTATAATATAACTATAAGTTCTTTCAATTTCATAAAGACAAATACGAACCCCAAAAGTTCCTCTTTTTTGAGATCGTTTCGCTCACACTTTTACCGTATCAGATTAAGCTCAAAATTACAACTCAAAATAAGTCCAGACATTGCAAGAGTTTAGAATTAAATTTCCTTTTTTGAAAATCCCCGCCACCTTCTTTTACGTCTTGTTTCACCGAAATTTTCGCTGGTAGCCACGCCGCCGTCGTCGAGTCTCTTTCAGTTCTCAGGAGGTTTGAAGGATGGCTGCCCCGTAGCCTCTATAACACCATTCCATAGTTTGCTGTTAAGACCCACCTGCTTTCGACCACTTGTCGCTAAATTTAATGGGACACACACGAACTGTTCATTCCAAGAACCTACCATTAAATTTGTCTTACCGGCCAACCCCACGTGAACAGCGTTCTGTCCAAGAAAACCACAAAACACGGAATCCTCTGAAGTCGCGGGGACTGACCTAATAGTGTAGCTCGGATCAATGTATTTCAGATTCATTTCAATGCCTCTGGTCTGAAAATGTTCTTTGATCCGCTCCCTCAAGAACAATCCTATGTCTCCCAGAGACTTGTTTCCTGAACTGTCGAAGCCCTCAATTCCGCAGTATCGCTGTCCCGCTCCTTCTGCTACAACTATCACAGCGTGTTTCCTGCCCTTAATTCTCTCCTCCAGTATCGACAAAAAACCGTGAGGCCCTTCCATATCAAAATCGGATTCCGGGATAAGGACGAAATTTGCATAACGTCTGTCCAGAGCGGCGCTTGCCGCAATAAATCCTGAGTGTCTCCCCATGAGTTTCACGAGACCTATCCCATTCGGCGCTCCATTAGCCTCCACGTGTGCGCAACTAATAATATCGGACGCGCAACTTACCGCCGTGCTAAAACCAAATGATCTTGATAGAAAAAGTATGTCGTTGTCGATCGTTTTTGGAATGCCTACAACACCAACTTTGGCGTTGCGATTGGAAATTTCCTCACATATCCTGGCGCCGGCTCTGAATGCGCCATCTCCCCCAATGATAAATAATAATCCTATATTCATCCGCTCAAGGGCGTCTACAATTTCTCCAATCTCCTGATGCCCGCGAGAAGAAGATAGGATTGTCCCACCCACTTCATTAATTTGAGAAACCGTGTTTGGGTTCAGTTCAAGGACGGGGTGACCGTATTTTGGAATAAATCCTTGAAATCCATATCTTATGCCAAGGATGTTTGAAACACCGTATGTATGAAATAAAGTAAGCACTATTGAGCGTATCACATTGTTCAACCCCGGACACAACCCACCACAAGTGACAATCGCGCATTTAAGTTTACTGAGATCAAAATAGATTTTATTGCGAGGGCCAGCCTTCAGAAATGAAACAGGAATTTTCCCTTGTTTGAAGCATTCTTCAATCGACTCAGCGGAAACATCATATAATATGCGATTTGTGTCATTCACCCAATCCACATGCTCCAAGGGGGATTCGATTTTGCATTCACCTAGTGATTCAACTCTTGTGTCCATATCTTGAAGTTCTCCGTGGATCATATTCCATCAAGAAATATAAACCTTTAAACATTAAATCTGAACAACATTATGTCCCCATCCTTGACTACATAATCTCTTCCCTCTAGCCGAACTCGCCCTGCTTTTTGAGCGGCGGCCATGGAACCGGCGGCATTAAAATCTTCAAATGAGACAACCTCGGCTCTGATGAAACCTCGTTCGATGTCAGAGTGGATTGTTCCCGCCGCCTTAACCGCCGTACTTCCTTTCACAATGCTCCAAGCCCTTACTTCCGGTTCACCGGCTGTTAAGAATACTATCAGGTTCAATAATTCAAAAGATCTTTTTATGATTCTTTCCTTGGCGCCCTCTTCCAATGACATTTCTTCCAGAAATTCTGAAGCCTCATCAGGAGTCAGCCCCGCAAGTTCCGCTTCCGTGTCCGCGTATAGCCAGTCCAGGCCCACATGAGGCTGGTCCTGCAAGTATTCCGAGAACTCTCGCATTACACTTGTAATTTCTTCAGGTTTCTTGTTGTCCCCGGCATTCAGTAGTATCAATTGTGGTTTTGCGGAAAGGAAAGCAAAGCCTCTCATCTTGTCGTTTGCACTGACTTTTTCCAATAACCTCAACGGCTTGGCTTTATTAAGCAGTTCGCTGGCCTTCGTGAGAAGCTCAAATTCCTCCGCCAGTTCTTTCCTTCCTCTACTCAAATCTTTGGTAACCCGTTCTAGTCTTTTCTCAACTGAGGAAAGATCGGACAAAATCATCTCTTCTTCTATGGTCTTGTAATCTGCTAGAGGGGAAGGTTTTCCAGACGACATCGAGTCAAAACATCGTATACATGTCACAAGTGCGTCCAGTGGACGAATAACCGACAGAAACTTATCTCCGAGGGATCTCCCTTGTTTTCCCTCCCCTGTGATACCTGCGACGTCGAGATATTCGACATGAACTGGAGTAACTTTTTTTGGTTTGTGGTAGTCTGCGAGGAAATCTAAACGGGGATCAGCTACTTTCACCATTCCCAAACCAGG
>JAZDKD010000487.1:0-3342 GCA_043803345.1 Pseudomonadota bacterium | reverse complement strand
GTTTCGTCTGTCAATATTGCCTGACAGCCTGGGACGATGTGCGGATAGCGAGGATTAGCTGACCGATTTTCTTTAGATAATTTTTCCAATTTTTCAATTGGCTTAAAGCTCGACTCGGGACGGCATCCAGAGCAACTTTTGCATCCTGACATGAAAAACTCCTAACTGTGAGATCTACATTTATTCCTAGGCGATGAATTATTTTTCAGTTATTGATGATACGGACTTCCTCTATGGAGCTGTTTTCGAATACCTTGAGGGCTTCACGAACGATCAAATTTTCCATGGCCTCTTTTCTCATTGCTCGGTGCATATCCGATTGTCCATCAAGAGTTTCGGAATAGGGTTTTTCTTCTTTCAAAGAGGTTTTTGTTGAAAGAACCAGAACTTTTGCTTGAACAGTCCCAAAAACACTCTCTATAGCCTCATTGAGCTCAGGCTTTGTTTTCAGATGGGACTCAAACTGGTCTCTGTAAAAGCTTTTAGTGAAGCCAATCTCAACTTCATTGGGCCCGTAAGAAATAAGTTCTCCGTGGTCAAGCATGGAAAGCATCGGCCCATCAAGTCCCCTGTCTTTCATGGTCTTTTTTAGGGTTTCCCATACTTCTCCGGGAGCGCCTGTCGGAACAGCTCTTATATCCGTTATCCTAAATCGTTCTGCTTTAGGATCAGTCGCAGGGGAATCAACAGGTTCCTGTGAATGTGTGGATATTGTTGAATCCTTGCAGACAAATGAATTGGTCTGTTCCGCAATTTTCAACCTTGAAACGGGAAGAGACGGGGGCTTTCCCCTTCCTCGATCCGAGGCTTGACTGTAACCGGAGCCTCGTGAGTTAATCCTGCTGAGAAGATTGGAAAGATCTACAAGCCTAGGAGCCATACACATTTTGATAATGGTCATTTCCAGCGCAACCACAGGAATCCCAAATTTTTTGATTTCCGCCTCGCTTTTCAATAGGATTGCAAAAAGATTGCTGAGGTCCTCCGGAGTTGTTCTCCCAGCAATTTCCTTGAGGCGATCGAGTTCCGATTCGGTTGCGTCTATCATTTCCGCCAGATGAGCATCATTCATGCCATGTGAAACAAATATAAGGTTCCTCAGGAATCGAATCAAGTCCAGAGTAAATTGCTCAGGATCGTATCCCTGATCGAATACCTGGCGCATCGCTTCAAGGGCAGCGGACGGTTCTCGGTTTATCATGGCTCCCAAAATGTCAAAAAATATATCTCGGGACCCTATACCGAGTATGTTTTGGATGGTTTCAACCTCAATCTTGCCGTCAGCAAAAGCAATTACCTGGTCAAGTAGGCTTAAAGCGTCTCTAAAGGATCCCTGGGCTTCCCTTGCGATCATGTCAAGCGCTTCGGGAGACGACTCAATCTCTTCTTTCCCAAGGATGTTGGCCATACCAACTGCTATATCCTTTACAGAAATTGTTCTAAAGTTGAACCTCTGACATCTTGAATTAATCGTTGAAGGAACCTTGTGCGACTCTGTCGTTGCAAAAATAAACTTAGCGTGTGGTGGAGGCTCTTCCAGCGTCTTCAACAACGCGTTGAATGCATTCATGGAAATCATGTGAACTTCATCAATAATGATAATTTTGTAGTTTGAAGAGACTGGAGGATACTTAATATTCTCGTTTATGTCCCTTATGTTGTCTACTGATGTATGAGACGCTCCGTCTATTTCCCGGACATCTACCGAATATCCGGCGGCGATTTCCTTGCAGGATGTGCAGGCGCAACACGGGTCGGCATCATCCGATTTCCTTCCGGTACAATTTAGCGATTTTGCCAGAATCCTGGCTACTGTGGTTTTACCTACACCACGAACCCCGCAGAAAAGAAAAGCATGCGCCACTCTGCCTGAAACAATAGCATTCCTCAGAGTGGTTATGACGTGGTCCTGCCCCACTACTTCGGTGAAAGTCGTTGGCCTATATTTACGCGCAAGTACTAAATAAGCGGACATGTTTAGAGACAATCCATAAAGATAAAATAAAAAGCGCCGACCCTCTGGAGAGGGCCGACCCCCGAGATTACTTCCGCTGCTTCCTTCCAGACCTGACGGGTTCAGTAACTCCAGGTCGCCCTCACCGGAGAACCAGCGCCGTTAGATGAGGACGCATGGCGGTCTCAACGGGGACTACAGAGCCATACTTTATAAAAATAGCAGAAAATTACCCATTTAGTCAAGTCCGGAGACTCGCCATTGCCGTTGCGATGGCGGGATTACAATTTGATTTACACACTTGCAGAAAGCACGGGTGTTTACCCTATCTCAAAGTTGCAAGTCATAGCAATAATCATTGACCGATATGAGACATGGCCGCTGCGTCCAGCAGTTTTGCCAATTGTTGATTGTTTTTGATTTCCAGGTCCAAAGAATCTCGCCATATTCCCGGCGATTCCATGCACAAATAGATAAGGATGCTCGACCCATATGATTTGATTTTTCGGGCCAAATTCTTATATACGTCAATCCTTCTCTCACGGCTCAAACGGAATTTGCCATCAAGTCCAGGAGAAAAAGAATCATAGAAATATTTTAAAGGGCCAAATCTAGAGGATATGACCTCTTTCAATTTGGGTACAAACCGGAGAACGCCCAGCGAGATCCAAACGATCGAACCAGGACTTACCGCCGAGAAAATTACGTCTACAGTCTTTCCGTAACTTTCCTGCCAGCCTTCGAATGGAACGATAGGGTCGAAATGGAATCCAACCTTAAAACCCTGGGAAGCGAGCCTCGACGCCGCATTTATTCTTCTCTCCAAACTGGCGGCCCTAATTTCTTCAGTTTTACTGAAACTGAACGCGTTCACGGAAAAACTTACGATAATGTTTTTCGGGCTTTTCAATCCCAGAAACGGCTCAATGTTGTCGGACTTGGTCTTGAACTCCAACGTAGCGTTCTTGAGTCCCGAAAATTCTCTGGAAAGCGGTTCGACATAACCTGTGAAAGGTTCTAGCGCCAATGAATCAGTAAATTCCCCCGTACAAAACCTGAAGAACTTGTCAGAGGACTCTTTTCTTAGGAAACTTCGAAGCTCTGACACCATGTCGTCAAGGTTCACATAAACTTCCATTACCGGGTTATTGAAATACACCTGTAAAGCGCAATAACGGCAGTCAATGGGACAACCTTGACCTACATTCAGTATTTTCAGACCGCAACAATTGTATTCCCTGGTTCCCGGACAAGGCTTCACAAAAGCGCCTTTATAGCGAACCAGCTTCAATATCCTTTTACCGGAATGGAGAGGATCCGGTTGGAGATCAATCCTTCCTACTTCTTTGGCGATCTCCGAACCTATAAGGATCTTTTCCGCTGAAACC
>JAZDKD010000486.1:0-2727 GCA_043803345.1 Pseudomonadota bacterium | reverse complement strand
TGGGATCCAGATTATCTCACCGTCATTTATCACCAGAGGAAGCCTTGATCTAACCGCTCTGGGAGTTTTTGAGTCTATGAAAAGTTTTTTGATCTTCACGGGTCTTTTTCTACCCCATGGAATTATTCTGTCTCCCGGCTCAAATGGCCGAATTAGAAACGGGAATTTGATGGAGTCCAAATTATAGCAGGCTCTTTGAGAATCACGCTTTAAATCATCCTCAACGGGAAAATTATTGAGCGCCGAAAAAAGTAAACTCATTCCTGCTTCGGGAATTTTTATCCGGCATGGTTCATTCACAATCAAACTATACTTTATTCTGGTCTCATCGTAAAACTTTGAAATAGTCGCTTTTTCGTAATCTTTAATAAAATAGAGCCCATTGGGTAACTTTAGTATTGTAGCAGGTTTGGCGCTTCTCAAATGATTGACGACAGATCTTACGTGCAAACTGGTCCATCTTGAATCAGGGGGAGATAGCGCAAAAAGAACAGACTTTACTATCCGGGAAGAGATCGCCTGCGGAAATGAATTTATTTTCCTAACGTCTATTTCAATTCTGTTCTCATATTCGGAAATCACCTTTGTATGAGCCTCGTGCGCAACCGACCTCAAATATTGTGCGTCTTCCTGCACCAGATCTATAGTGCGTAAAGTTGGTTCCCGGAATTTGGGGAATCTTTGTACCACTGCCGGAATAACACAATTTCTGATGCAATTTCGATCAGTGTCCAGTGAGAGATTTGTCTTATCTAGCCTGTAGCGTATATTCTCAGAAGCGAGAAACTGAATTATTTCAGATCTATTAACCTTCAGCATCGGTCGAATTATGTTTCCCCGTATGACGGGAATTGATGACAAACCGGTGAGTGATGATCCCTGAAAAACTCTCAGTAAAAAAGTTTCTATTACATCATCCGAGTTGTGAGCTGTGGCGATTTTATGAGCGCCGGCAGCAATCCTGATCTCTTCGAGAAATCGGTATCGAGCTATTCTACCCGCCTGTTCAAGGCTGATTTTGGTCTGGCTCGCCAGTTGAGGAACATCAATTTTTTTGCCGTGAAACTCAATCCCCAAATCTTTCGCAAGCTTCCTCACAAAATCAAGATCACTTGAAGATTCTTCCCTTATTGAATGATCCAGACTCGCAATTGCAAGCTCCAGGGAAAACTCTTCCATGAGTTGAGCCATCATGTGTGTCATAGCGACAGAGTCGGGCCCCCCAGAGACCGCAAGGACCAACCTATCTCCCCTCTGAATCATCTTGTGAAAAATTAGGGTTTGACGAACCTTACCAACACAATCGGTTTGGCGGAATGAACTGACCATAGGGTTGATCTTTGAAAATTGGCTGTCAACGATAGCTAAGACTTAAGGTATAAAAGCCCCCGATGGTCTTTTACAACAGACGTCGAGGGCTTTAGGTGAATAAAGCCTAAAATTTCCGCAGTTATTAACGATGGACAAATTCAGCTTTCGACTTAGCGCCCTTTTCCACAAAATTCTTGAGACCGATTCTGTTGTCCTCTTTAGTCCAACATTGTCCAAATAGATGCGCTTCGTTTTTCAGTCCATCGTCCAGTGTCATCTTTCCGCCTTCCAGAATTGCCTGGACGGCAAGGGCGTCAATGGCCTTTGACAAGTGCCCCAAATCTACATCCGGCAGCTTGTTCGGAACATTTGAAAGTGGTCCCATCTCGATGAGTTTCGGTTTAACCTTTCCGGTGGCTATGTCCCTGGCCAGGACGATAGCTCTCTCGAGCACGTCGCCTCCGACTTCTTCGTTGATCAGTCCATATTCCAAAGCTTGAGCGCTCGAAATGGGTCGGGCGGTTCTTATCATCTCAGCGGCCCGTTCAAATCCAACAAGCCTGGGAAGTCTCTGAGTTCCTCCCATTCCCGGGATTAGTCCGAGGTTAACTTCCGGTTGACCGGCGAAGAATTTTAATCCCTTGGGGGCCACTCTCGCTGTACAGCACATCGCGAGTTCACATCCACCCCCCAGAGCGAAACCATTGAGCGCTGCGACTATAGGTTTGCCCAACTTTTCAAGTTCGGCTGACGCAATTTGTCCGAGACGCGCGAAGTGCTCACCCTGCGCCGGTTCTGACAAACCGGCCATTTCCTTTATGTCCGCTCCAGCCACAAACGCCTTGTTGCCGAAGCCGGTAACAACAGCGGCTTTTATTTCAGGATCAGTCTTGATTATGTCACAGTAAACATTGAGTTCCTTAAAGACTTTGCTATTAACTGCGTTAAGAGCCTTTGGCCTTCTTATGGTAATAATTCCGATGTCATCTCTTTTTTCAAACAGCACATCAAGGATTTCCCAGGGTTTCCCGGAATCTGCCTGTGCCTTCAATTTTTTCGATACAGGCATTGGCGGGTACTTTTTCGCAAAAGCCTCTACCAACTCGAACGCCTTTTTGACGCCGACGGAATTCATGAAACTGAAAGGAGGCTTCATATCAAGCGCCACGCTTATAAGCAGGTCAAAGTCACTTGTGGTGATAATTTCCGCATCCAGCATGTCACAAACGATGGCGAAATACGCCCCCATAAGCTCTTCAGAGATAGCCTTTTCTTTTTCCGGCGATACCTCGATTTTTTCACCACGACCCGGGACTTCCCAATCAGATTTTGACTCCAAAAGTTTCTTCAAACGGTCAGGAACTCGAAACCAGCCATTCAGGCTGTCGTTGACGGACGCATTACCATCATCCCGGA
>JAZDKD010000485.1:0-3565 GCA_043803345.1 Pseudomonadota bacterium | reverse complement strand
TACCTGACCTCTCTTTCTTAAAATTTGGGTAAGGCCTCCAAATAACCACTTCAATCCGAAGAGGAAACCCGCGACGGCAGAAATGAAGCATACAAAAACAGCAAAAATAGTGGGCAAGGATTTGAGTATAAAACCGAGAGGATCTCCTGGAAGACTAAACGGTAAATGTGGAATGACGAACAAAATGAAATCTCTTAGTCTTGAAAAAGACATAGCTAACACGACAAGACCGAGAACAAAGTAAGTTATTCCCAACAGCAGGGATCCATTCTCCCACAATCTAGGTTTTGAGTTCAAAATCAAACTCCCAAGGAAAATGAACTTATTGAACACACTCGACTATAAAAGTATATCAAGTTAATCATAATCCAAAATGATCAGTAAGTACAACAAAAAGGATACCTCAAAATAAGTTTTAGGCGTCAAATTTTATATATTGAAATTGCCTAGCCAAGCCTCGAACTTTGCGCCCATTACCTGGGCAGCGAAAAGATCATGTTGCGACTGAGACTAGTCTATGGTAGATTTACGCTAGACTTGATGTCTCAACTAACTCAGCCAAAAAAATTGGGCCAACTAAGTAATGAACTTTTCAGTATCGATAAAACAGACGATACTAATTGCGCTATGCGCTTTTATATTGAGTATTTTACTCCCCCCTATTTACGCACAGGAAGATAAACCGTCCGGTAAATCGCCTCAGGATAAAGAATCAGCTCAACTCGTAGGCAAATGGGAAATATATGAAACCAAGGAACCTGGAAAACCATATGTTTCCTCATACAAAGGCCGCCCATTCGTGAGCAAAGGGGCCAACGCGTTTACGCTTGTTCTGGAATATAAAAATGATGGTACTTTTAGGAGAATAGCCAGAATTGGCGCCAGCGAAAAGATAGAAGAAGGTATTTGGCGTCTATCTGGTCACGAGTTGCGTCATAAAAGGAAAGGCGCTCAGGAAGAAGAAATAATGTATATCCGATTTGACGGCAAGGACCATTACGTGTCGACAGAAGTCTTTGAAGACACATCGGATCCAGGTTTGTTCGCCAAATTCAAACGAATATAAACTAACACCTTGTCGAGTATTCCAGGAACCTCGCAGCCGAAATCATTTCCGAAAGTTTTTACGTTCTGTCAGGAAAATTGACAGTTAATGTGATCAGTTGATTTCTTTGTCACACGAAATATATCCTGAAATCAGACAACTAACAATTGTATCCCACTATTTTGTGTTGGCACGCCCGTTGCTGTAGAAATTTCAAGTTTATCGAGAGCCAGGGCTATGCCAGACACATTCACCATCCTCATTGCCGATCGCAACAGAAACGTCCGAGAGTATCTCCGCCGGGAATTCGTTTCAGATGGATATTCGGTCAAGCTGGCCAAAGATGGCAGGGAGATGATGTCACTCATTCAGGAAGAACCCCTGCCGGATTTATTAATTTATGATTTGGAGGCGCCTTATTTAAATGGGCCAGATAGTCTTGGCGCTCTTGAGGACACGCGGCCACTATTGCCGATAATTGTATACACTTTTCTGACAGAACACGCGAATCATAAAGCAGTCAAAAAAGCCGCCGCCTTTCTCGAAAAGCGAGGAAACGACATAGACGCGCTCAAAGCCGCAGTGTGCACAGTGCTTGGGAACTACTATCCATCGAGATTCACATCACAGACAAGATAAAAGCGCCCAACTTTAAAAAACGGAATGATGGCTATTGGAGATTTAAACCGAGCCGGCAAACCGGCTCAGTCTTTAGAGATCAAAATAGACCTGTGGCCTAAATCTCTTTATGAAGATTTCAGAGAGTATTTCCCAAAAATCCTGTCATAATAGGCCTTCTCGGAAACCATTCCCCATGGACCGATCTGAGCCTTGAATTTCTTAAAAGCCTCGTTGACCTTCTTGGACTGAGCATCCTTTGCCGCTTCTTCTTCAAGGACTTCAGCGGAGAGTTTCCCGAGTTGGACAAGCATTTCCTCGGGGAATTCTTTCAACTGCACATGGTGTTGATTGATCAGTTCCTCCAGAGCAGCCCCGTTCCTGGCTTCAAACTCCGACAGGCTCCAGATGTTTGTTTCCGCCGCCACTGAGTCAAGGACCACCTTCAGATCGGAAGGCAAACCATCGTAGACCTTCTTGTTGAAAGTAACCTCAAGGCATGTTCCCGGCTCATGCCATCCGGGGTAGTAGTAATACTTGGCGGCCTTATACAATCCTAAACGGAGATCATGGAGCGGGCCTACCCATTCTGTGGCGTCGATAACTCCTCGCTCGAGAGACGTGAAGATTTCTCCCCCGGGCAACAGCACAACCGTTCCTCCAGCTTTGGCCACTACCTTTCCGCCCAAACCGGGAATACGCATTTTAAGACCTTTCCAGTCCGCCATGGTATTCATTTCCTTGCGGAACCAGCCACCCATCTGGACACCGGTATTGCCTTGCGGTCTCGGGACAAGATTGAAAGGAGCGTAACATTCTTCCCACAATTTGAGTCCATCTCCCGCATAAAACCACGTGTTTATGCCCTGAGGGTTCAATCCGAAAGGAACCGCGGAAAACCACTGAGCTGATGGCACCTTGCCCGCCCAATAGTAAGAAGCGCCGCTAAATAACTCTACTGTGCCGTTGGACACGGCGTCGAAACATCCGAGCGCCGGGACAAGTTCACCGCCCGCAAAAACATCAATGGTGATCCGACCTTCAGTCGCCTCTTTGACACGTTTGGCAAATCTCTCCGCTCCCACCTGCAGGATGGGAAAGTTCGGTGGCCATGTAGTGACCATCTTCCAATGATATTTTTTCCCCTGAGCCCATACCGCCGGCGCCCCGATGGTAGTCGCCGCCGCTCCTGCGGCTCCTGCTACTACAGCCGTTTTTCCAAGAAAATCCCTTCTGTTCATAAAGCACCTCCAAGCCTGTTCTAGGTCAAATAATAATTTCTAGAGACCAACTGTTTGTCCAACCAGGGTCAGCGTGTCTCTTTTGCGGATGCAATCTTTTCCAAGGGCTTCGATCTTATATTCAGAAAACCACCTTTGGCAGCCATGTGGCAAGCCACGGGAACGACACAACGAACAACACCCCTATAACCTGCAATATTACGAAAGGAATAATCCCACGATAAATATGACTTGTTGTCACGCCTGGCGGCGTTACCGCCTTCAGATAAAACAGTGAAAACCCAAACGGCGGTGTAAGAAAAGACGTCTGCAGGTTGACGGCTATCAGGATGCAAAGCCACAGTGGATCCACGCCGAACTCAATCATGACGGGGGCCAAAACCGGCACGTGAATGAAAGTGATCTCGATAAAATCGAGAAAAAATCCCGCTATGAAGATAACTCCCATGACAATGGCCAATACGGCCCAAAGACTATACTGGGCCGCAAGACCACCAAGAAAGCCTCTTACGAGGGTATCGCCACCCAGGCCTCGGAAGACTAATCCAAATGCCGCTGCGCCGCACAGAATTATGAAGACCATGCATGTCAGCTTCATGGTCTGTATCATTACCCCTCTGAGCACTTCTAAACTAAAGGTTCCACGAAACATGGTCAGGAG
>JAZDKD010000484.1:0-4502 GCA_043803345.1 Pseudomonadota bacterium | reverse complement strand
GCAGGTCGTCTACGTGGCTGGTGAGCGGAATTTGCAAGTGGCGGTGGTTTCTCTTGAACATGGGCAGGCCTCACAAGGTGGGTTGCCCTGATTATATTAAAGTTTGCGCCTTTTGAGGAGGGTGCAATTTGGATAAGAATTGTCTGGTCGTTTTTGCAGTGAAGTCTGAGATTAAAGATATATTTGTTGAATTTACTACGATACTTAATCCCTACAATAACAGCATAGGTTGTGCTCAGGATAACCCCTGCAATCGGACCAAATAGCAATGTGCCTGCTAGTATTGGAACAGCGGAGGTAGAGAGAGAGGTCTTTCCTATATACAGGTCGATCGAATACAGTTCTGTGAGGACTACAAACACCCCGCATGTTAACAATCCCGGCCAAATTTGCATCCAATTGATTTGATAGAGTTCAGGTGCATGGCGATAAAGGCCGTAAAAGAGTGAGATAGCCAGCAATGCAAGCCCACCAATGTAGATAGTTACGGGACGGAAATGGCCATTGGATTTCTTGGGAAGCGATTTTGATGATTTTTCTACCGTGGTGGATGTACCATGGGGCCCTGACACTGTTTCTGCCTGGATGTATTTAGTTTCGGCTGCAGAGTAATCGGTCGCGGCCTGTGTGACGGGTCTTTTTTGTGATTCATTGTTCAATTGACCTTTGGGGAGCGACTCGACATTTTGTTCATATCCAAAGAAGTTCAGGTAGGCATCCTTTGTGTATGCAAATGATTTATTGCGCCCAGATAATTTTGAGTGGTAGAGGGCAGTGTCAGCATTATGGATGATTTCCTCGGGGGTTTGGACAAAGGATTCACGTTCAGCAAGACCGAGGCTGATGGTTACTTTGATCGGTGTGACACTAGTTGTGACGGCGAACTCTGTGTCCTCAATGGTACGGCGAATAATCTCGGCTCGATCAAAGGATTGCTGGACGGTTGTTTCCGGGAGCATAATGATAAATTCCTCGCCACCAAAACGAGCCACTACATCGTACTCACGTACCGACTGTTTGAGAATGCGGGCAATAGCGATCAGAACTTCGTCACCAGCCAAATGCCCGTAGGTATTGTTGATATTGCGGAGCAAATCAAGATCGAGCATGATTATCGACAGAGGCCGGTCGAAGCGGTTGGACCGATCGAGTTCTTTCGTTAAGTGTTGCATGAAGTAATGGTGGTTGAATAAACCGGTCTTCTGGTCAATCTCTGTCTTGCGCTCGAGGGCGGGTATCCGCAGCGTTGAGTAAATCAAATATAATGGGAACAGGAACAGGATTATGGCGAAGGGGCTGGCGTTCCAGACCATATTCAGCATGGCGCCAAAGGTCAAGAGCGTAAGATCCATCACCAAGGGGAAGGGATCAAAAATACCCGAAACCTTAAAGTTCTCTCCGCGTGCCAACCAGACGATGATTCCAACGACGAAATGATTAAGCAGAGTGAAGACACCCATACTGATTGCCATGGATATGACACCAAGGGGGGTGGAAAGTGAACCGGACGGGTCGATCAGTTTGAAGACAAGGTGGGCTGCAACCATGACAACAATGTAGCAGGATGTGTTGAATAACTGGATGAACCAGCGAGGGCGTTTCCACGCCATCTCGGCCAGGTTTGAGATCAGGACCACCATTAGGGTTTCGCCAAGGCTGAAATAAGCAAAGGCAAAACCATAGATCAGAAAGCTAAAGGTGTAGTGCGAACGGTTTGTTGCCCCCTCCACTTTGAAGATCAGGAAAAAGGATGCCAGCAAAGATAAAACAACCACCATCAAAAGATTTATGGCATGGATGTTAAGAACATTCGAGAGAAGTAACCCAAAACCCAGGAGATAGATGGCTGCCAGGTAAAGTCTTGTTGTGAGAGATAGGTCTTTCATTTCCTGCCTCACTTTCTTCAAAGCTTACGGTAATTCATAGTAAATTGATACATTTTTCTTCTTTCAGATAGTCGAAAGGCGGGTTTGATAAAATGAAACTCACCACCTTTTCAATCTCCCGCCCTTCGGGATATTCCTCTCGAAAAGCGGGAGATTGAAATCTGTCAACGATCAGCCGTTCCAACTGACACTGGCCATTCCATGCCAGCCTGCGCTAGCCAAAAGGATCTGGGCTATCATATACAACACAGCCAGGAAAAGAAGAGTCATGGATATGGCAGGCAGGATGACGGCAAGCGCTTTGAAAGAAGTGGAGATTGTTTTTTTCATAGGAGATACTCCGACCTCAATGTTGTGCGCTTCTCTTGATCAGGAATTCCAGCCAACCATGGGAGTTATGTTAGTAGGACTTTTAGCTAGCTCCTGAAAGCTTGCTAATGTTGATGGAGTGACAGAGCAGCTCGCAGGGCTGGTATGCCAACCCACTTGAGGGCAGATCGTTCTTGCTGCCATCTCTGAGCTAGTACCTGTGGCCATAAAGACCGTAAAGGCTATAGCAAGAGTGAGAACAACAACTACAGAAATTTGGAAGAGCTTTTTCATTTTTACCTCCGGTTGTGAAACTATGAAAGAATTTGCTTGAAAGTAGTGGAAATTGTTGTATTAATTGTGTTTTTCTTTCCTATCTATTATTTTGAATTTTGTGCCTCCTTTTTTGTGTCTCCTGAACTAAAAACCTACACTCGGTCGAATGTATTATTACCTGAATAACCTGCTATTCCAATACGTAGATTTACGTATAATTCCTCAATAGCAGTTAACAGATTTGTTAGTAAAGATCACCCTTCGGGAATAATTTCCCGAAGGGTGAGAGGCGTTCGCTGATGATCACTGGAAGAAGTGACAATGTACGGGGATTCTAGTCTTCCATCGAGAGGATCCCGCGCTTGATCGCAAATCGGATCAGATCTGCCTGGTTCTTTATCCCCAATTTGATTGTGAGTTTGCTGCGGTGTACCTCTACTGTGCGGGAGCTGATCATGAGTTTGTCCCCAATCTCCAGACTAATTTGCCCTTCTACTGTCATCTGGAGAATCTCACGCTCACGAGCCGTAAGTGTTTCATAGGTATCTGTCGGTGTGTCCGTGATCCTTAGCCCGCTGGCTTGAAACCGTTCGGAGATTTTGGCGCTGAGGAACTGATTTCCCTGTATGACCTCACGCACTGCATTTACCAGTTCGCTCGGACCGGTTTCTTTGATTACATAACCGGCTGCTCCATTTTTTAGCGCCTTAATAACATATGCATCAGCGCTATGCATTGAAAGAACGATAGTACGTGTAGTCGGAGAAATATTTTTGATCTGATGCAATACTTCCAGTCCATTCAAACCGGGCATCATCATATCGAGCACAAGTATATTTGGCTTGAGTCGTTCTACCAATTGAAGCGCTTCAACGCCATCTCCCGCCTCTCCCACTATTCTGAATTCTGGTTCACCTTCCAATAAGTGGCGCAAACCCTGACGAACTATTGGATGATCGTCAGCCAGTAATAAGGTTACGGACATGGGTTCTCCTTTCTACGGGCTTACGGTCAAGCGGAAGCATTACCAGTATTACCGTACCTTTATTTGGAGCAGACTTTACCACCAGATAGCCTCCCAGCATATTGGCACGTTCGCGCATGTTGGTCAAGCCCGCTGTTGACCCTTTGGATATTACGAAGCTTGGGTCAAACCCAATCCCGTGGTCAATAATTTCGATCCTAAGAATATTTTCTTGAAGAATCAATTGGACGAATGCTTCAGTGACTTGGGCATGGCGGGCGATATTGGTCAGTGCTTCTTGAACAATGCGATAACCGGTGGTTTCAACATCTGGTAACAACCGTTGGGTTAATCCATTGTGATTAAACGAAACCTTTATCCCTGTCTGTTTCGTATAACGCTCGAAGTGCCAGAGTAATGTAGGCAGGAGACCAATATCATCAAGCATGGATGGTCGCAAATTGAGGGACATTTCGCGAATTTGTTCGATCAATCCGCTGACTGTCTCCTGCGCTTCACTAATCATGATCAACTGCGCTTCACTGTCTTGATTTTTAGTAGACTCCAACATGAATTGCAGGCCGGTCAATACCTGCCCAATTTGATCATGAAGTTCTCTGGCAATATGACGACGTTCGGTTTCTTGTATTTCCACCAGTTTGGTTTTAAGCGCTTTTTGGTGTTCCCTTCCTCTACGCACCTGTTCGAAGAGGATGGCATTTGTAATGGAAATTGCTGCTTGATCTGCCAATCCCTTGAGAAGCACGGAAGTATCCTCGGGGAGATGAATTGGGTCTCCAATATAAATTGAGATCAAAATTCCGATAAGGTCATGATGCCTGTACAACCCCGCAATTCCCATCGTATGGATATTTTGCTCTCTGAAATATTGACTCCACTGCAATTACTCGATTTTCAAAAATTGCGAATAATTATCTCCCACTTTGATGGCGTTTTTCGGTGTTTTCATGAGCAAATTGCAGTTATTCGACGTCTTTTTGCCAACTTTCTCCCACTTTCGCCGAACAAAAATGGCGCGCTGACCTTTTTGCAGTGGAGTCATTAAT
>JAZDKD010000483.1:0-2506 GCA_043803345.1 Pseudomonadota bacterium | reverse complement strand
ATCTGCTTCTCCTGTTTTCGAAGTTGCGGGAACAACTTGAATTCTAGAGTTAGCAGATGGGCTGTCTTCCGGCATAGCCTTCAGACTCTGACCACGTCCAGAGGACGTGGATTTCTAAGGCTAATTAAACTTGGACAGATGGGTATGTGATATTAGAGATCTTGACATTGTTGGATAACCTAATCAATTATTTTTTCGTAGCTTTCTATCCAACGCCGTAGTTGATGATATTGGAACGGATATGATTAAAATTGTGTCAATTTACTTCATGATGACATTTTTAAAACTTACACTGTCTTCTTTCAGTTTTTTTGCCTTCAATCCTATGAATTACTGTTTTGCGCAGGCGGAGACCAAAATGGCCGCCCCAAATCAAGAACTGCCGGGATATTTGATTTCCAGAGCCAAAAATTATCTAGAGAAGAACAATTTCCCCATGGCGGTCCGCCATCTGAATGAAGCTCTCAAAAAGTCACCCAAACACGCCGAAGCATATCTCTTGAGAGGAAAAGCTCTCGACAGAATGGGTTTTCCAATGAAAGCTCTACAGGATCTCAACAAATATGTAGAACTTCGACCTCAAGATCCCGAAGGTTTTGTTCAAAGGGCTGACACCAATAATTTCAATCTGGACCACAAAGCCGCCACTGAAGATTATAACAGGGCATTAAGAATTTTGCCGAATTCCAGATCAGCCTTAATAGGTAGAGGATTAGCGTTTGCTGCGATGGGTAATTATGAAATGGCAATTCAGGATTATAATAGATTGTTATTGAAATATCCTCGTGATTATGAAGCCTGGGCAAATATTGGAATGGCCTACCATCTGTTAGGCAAAAATCAATCGGCTATCGAGAGTTTAATAAAAGCGCTCGAATTGGAACCAGATAGCGAATGGAGAATAAAAATCGATAGAATTGTCCAGCAAATTTCCTCTGCCATAGTTTCGGAGAAACCGAAAAAGAGGGGACCGACGAAATCCCATGGGGCCTCAGCAAGTGGGTTATGGTAATGCATGAGTTATAGCGGCGAACACACTTGGAGCCCCCAATTCAATAAAATTTCGCAGTCAACAAAGCCGGTATATCAGTGAACCCTTATAAGGAACTATTCTCCACTGATGGAAAGACTCTTGACGACCAAAGATGGAGCTCCGACATTCGCGAAAAATTGCAGATCATTCCCTAGTGCGGTAATTTGTCCGAAAACATCTATCAGGTTTCCGGCCAGAGCAATCCCTCTTACAGGATGACTTAATCGACCACCGAAAATCTTGAAGCCGGATGCGCCCACTGAAAAATCCCCACTTATGGGATTTGCGGTGTGTAATCCCATCACTTCTGTGATCATTATGCCAGACCCAACTTCGTGCAGTAAGTCGGATTTGCCTAAATTCCCGGGCCCAATAAAAAGATTTGTAATTCCATTGAAGGGAGGGGTGTCAAAAGCCGGTCGTCTACAATTTCCAGTAGGCAACGCTCCAATTTTCTTGCCGTAATAACAATCGGCCAGTAGGCGTTCAACCAATCCAGATTTGACCAAAGTGGTATTCTGGGAAGGCGCTCCTTCCCCGTCAAAAGAAAAAGCCTGAGTCCCCCGTGGGTCTAAGCCATTGTCAAATATGTCAATGAGGGGAGAAAATGATTTCAAACCAACCTGCACCCTTGGAGATGCCGTGGATTTAAAATGACTCTCTGCCAAGAATGAATTTGAAAGCGTCTCCAGCAAACTTGCAGCCACGATATTTTCGATGAGGACGCTACATTTAGTTGATGGAATCGTATGACCCCCGAGTTTACTCAAAGCCCTCTGGGCCGCAGTCTTGCCGATTTTGATTGGATCTAGATTTTGGGGGGTTCTCGACTGTTCACTCCAATACCCCAGCTCCTGATTACTTCCTTTCTGAACCATCAATTCCACCCACATTTTTGACAGCCCAGCCGTCCCCGTCAACTGGAGCCCGAGGGAATTTCTTATCTCAACATTTAGCGCCAAATCTGAATATCCTGATGAGCCTACCGCTGATACTCTTTTGTCGTATGAAAAGACAGTTTCTTCCAAAGCTCTGGCTAAATGTATTTTTTCCTTTTCTTCAGTCTCGACAATCCCGGGGTCAAGAAATGTTGTTTCGTCAACTGACAAATTTTCAGGATTGAGGAAACTATGATCCGGATCCTTAGACGAGGAGGCTGCAATTGATTCCGCAATGTCCACGGCATTTTTTAAGCTCTCGTAGGTAAGATTCGAAGTGAAGGAAAAACCCATTCTTTCATTTTCTATTATTCTTATAGCTATTCCCGAGAGATTGGCTTTTTGCAAGAAATCCACTTCTAACTTCTTCGTTTCAACTCGAAAGCCTTCGGAATTCTGCAAGAGAATTTCCCAATGATCTATTTTTCTTTTTCTCAGTATTTCTTCAGCGATGTTTACTATGCCCTGCATTTTTGGCCCTTCTTTCGAAAATTTGTTTCATTAATATTCCACTATTCTGGATCAGCGCAATAAT
>JAZDKD010000482.1:0-2084 GCA_043803345.1 Pseudomonadota bacterium | reverse complement strand
CAATCGGTTCCGATGAGGACATCCTTGCACTTTCTGACCCCCCTTATTATACTGCCTGTCCGAACCCATTTATCGAGGATTTCATCCGTTGCTACGGAAAGCCCTACGACTCCAAAACGGATAAATACCGGCGGGAGCCATTCGCTACGGATGTAAGCGAGGGAAAGAATGACGCTATTTACAAGCTGCATAGCTACCATACGAAAGTCCCCTACAAGTCCATAAGTCATTTCATTGAGCACTTTACTGAGCCAGGAGATACTGTATTGGATGTTTTCTGTGGTAGTGGTATGACCGCAGTAGCAGCTTCCCTGATTGGTCGTTTTTCGCTCTCATGCGATCTTTCACCCATGTGCACTTTTGTAACTCATCAATATGTTTCGGTGAGCCCGCACAGAAGCCTGGATGGTATCGAAGAGCTAATCAGCGATTTGGAGGAAAAATACCAAGATGCAATCAGAACATATGGAAAAGACGGAAAATCACGTAGAATTCAGTTCACGGTTTGGAGTGATGTCCTAATTTGCCCAAATTGTGCCCGCGATGTTCTTTTTTGGAAGAATGGTGTGGATATTGTCACTGGGAAAATGCCCAAAGAATTCAAATGTCCACATTGTAGAGCCTCTATTAGTAGTTTAACCACTAAAAAAGCTCACGAAACCTATTTTGACCCCAATATTGAATCAACCAGCCAAAGAATCAAGCGGGTTCCTGTTCTCCTCAACTACAAGGAACGGAAGGGCTGGTCCGAAAAGGAGCCGGACGAAGACGACCTTAACGTAATCAGGAAATACCAGAACGTTGCACCGATTAATGCGAAGCCACCACGTGAGTTTATTAAAGGAGACATGTACAGAACCGGCTATCACTTTGGAATGACCCATGTACACCATTTCTTCGATCAACGGGTGCTATGCATTGCCGAAGATATAAGAGAAGTCCTGCAGAAGAAATTCGGGAACTACGGCCTTTTTGTTTTTACCTCGCTTCTCAATCGACTCTCGAGAATGAATCGATTCATACCCCACAAGAATGGAGCAGGAGTGGTCGGGCCCTTTTCGGGGACTCTTTACATGCCGCCCCTTCAGGTTGAACGGCAACCACTTCTATATCTCAGGAATAAAGTTAAAACACATCGTGACTGTGCGAGGTTGTTGGGCACAACGACCTCCTTTACTACTACCCAATCTGCCAGTGATTTACGCCAATTGCCGGATAACAGTATTGACTATGCATTCGTTGATCCTCCCTTCGGCGCTAATCTGATGTATTCTGAGCTGAATTTCCTTCTTGAATACTGGATCGATGTATTCACCAACTCAGAACACGAAGCAATTCAGAACCAACATCAAAAGAAAACGCTGGATGACTATCGTAAACTGATGTTCAGTTCGTTTAAGAGTGTTCACCGAGTCTTAAAACCTGGGCGATGGCTAACTGTTGAGTTTCATAATTCAAACAACAGCGTATGGCAAGCCCTGCAATTGGCCTTGTTGGAATCGGGGTTTGTGGTAGCTGATGTTCGAGTTCTTGACAAGCGGAAGATAACCATGCTTCAGGGCACCCATGCAAACATAGCAAAACAAGATCTTGTTGTATCAGCGTACAAACCAAATGCTGGCCTTGAAGACCGTTTCAAACTCGAGGCCGGAACAGAGGACGGTGTCTGGGATTTTCTCCGCACCCACTTGAACCAGCTACCAGTATTCGTATCGAAGGACGACCGAGCCGAGGTAATTACCGAAAGGCAGAACTTTCTCCTTTTCGACCGTATGGTTGCTTTTCACGTTCAGCGTGGGGTGACCATTCCTCTCTCGTCAGCAGAGTTTTACCAAGGACTTGCCCAACGCTTCCCTGAACGGGAGGGCATGTATTTTCTTCCTGAACAGGTCGCTGAGTATGACAAGAAACGTATGACGGTGCAAGAGATGCTCCAGCTTGAGCTTTTTGTGACTGACGAGTCCAGCGCAATCCAATGGCTCAGGCAACAGTTGACCAAAAAACCTCAAACGGCTGGAGAACTGAAACCACAATTCATGCAGGAAATAGGGGGGTGGCAAAAAAACGAGAAATTGCTGGAGATG
>JAZDKD010000481.1:0-3278 GCA_043803345.1 Pseudomonadota bacterium | reverse complement strand
CGAAACCTGCTCATCTGCTTCTCCTGTTTTCGAAGTTGCGGGAACAACTTGAATTCTAGAGTTAGCAGATGGGCTGTCTTCCGGCATAGCCTTCAGACTCTGACCACGTCCAGAGGACGTGGATTTCTGAGGCTAATTAAACTCAACCTTGACAGTTGTGGCCTGTTTGCGTAACTTCAACATTGAGTTGAATATCCTTTTACTGGCGCTAGTATATAGAGGCAGTCGATGAACATCCTGGTTTTGGGCTCACTAGCCTACGATCGTATTATGGACTTCCCTGACAAATTCTCCAACCACATATTACCCGACAAAATTCACATTCTCAATGTATGCTTTATGGTTAATGGGCTCAGGGAACTGTTTGGAGGCACTGCAGGTAACATAGCTTATAATTTGGCCTTGCTTGAGGAACGGCCTCTGATACTGGCGAGCGCCGGCAAGGATTTCGATTCTTATGAGAATTGGCTGAGCAGCCTAGGGCTTCCACTTGACTACATCCGTCGTGTGCCCGAAGAATTTACAGCTGGCGCATATATCACCACCGATCTGTCCGACAACCAGATAACAGGTTTTAATCCTGGCGCCATGAAAGAGCCATGCATTCAGGATCTAGAAAGTTTTGATCCAAATGACACTATTGCCATAGTAGCGCCAGGCAACCTGGACGATATGTCCACTTATCCTGAAATCTTTCGAAAAAAAAAGATACCTTTTATTTTTGATCCAGGTCAATCTATACCGGCATTGGGACCTGAAAAAATACTAAAGGGTTTGCAAGGTTCAAAGATCTTCATATCGAATGATTACGAACTTGAAATGGTTACGAGGGCGCTTGGCATGACTAAGCAAGATATGCTTGATGAGACTTCGGCGCTTATAACTACCCTGGGAGAAAATGGATCGGTGGTTACAACTAATGAAGGAGAATATTCCATTCCAGTAGTAATCCCTGACAAGGTAAATGATCCAACTGGAGCGGGTGACGCCTTTCGTGGTGGGTTAATCAAGGGGCTGGTTTCCGGAAAATCAATCGTTGAGTCTGCCAGAATGGGTTCTGTTTCAGCCAGTTTTGGAGTGGAGTGTCAGGGAACACAATGTCACAGATTCAACACTCAAGATTTTTGGGAACGCCATAATCGTACATTTGGAAATGGCCAAAAGTGATTTGCTCGGCGCATTTGGTTAATAATGACACCCTCTGAAGCATTGGAAGAGATCAAACGAAGGTTCAATGAATTGGGCATAGATAAGAGCCAATTCAACATCGAACTTGGTGGCGATTGCTATCGGATGACACTAGATTCAGAGTGTTTTGTCGTGTATCGGATTAATCGTTGCAAGGGTCACAATCATCACGTTCCGGGATGGCCTGTTTGTTTGGTCACGAGAGAAACCATTTTCGAGGAGAGTTCCAATTTGGAATCTAAAACAGACCATTGCGCTTGCGAAATTACCATAGACCAATGGCTGGGAATTGTTGAAAAAGGCCGTAAGGATTGACTACGAAAATCCTTGAGGGACTGATTGATCATCACGATTGGCGCACAAGTCAACCAAAACAATTGAAGCGAAGAATCTAGGAGAGAATCAGGAGCCAATGGCCACGACCAAGCGCGATCTCAATATTTGTATAAGCCAATCGTGTTTGACTTAGGTTGTTCAGAAGGGCAAAACCATGACCGACAAGATCAAGATACTTTTTCTATGCACTGGTAATTCATGCAGAAGCCAAATGGCTGAGGCCTGGACTCGGGCGCTCAAAGGCAAGACTTTTGATCCATATTCGGCAGGTGTAGTAGCCCGAGGGGTCGACCCATTAGCCACACAGGTGATGCTGGAGGCTGGCATAGACATCTCCAAACAGGAATCAAAAAACGTTGACACACTTAAAGAGACGGATTTTGATTATGTGGTCACCCTCTGCAGTAACGCACAGGAGGCTTGCCCTTTCTTTCCCGCGAGGACATCGGTAATACATGTGGCCTTCGACGATCCCCCAGCCCTTGCAACTCAGGAGTCCACCGAGGAAGCGGCCCTAAAGCACTACCGCAGGGTGCGCGAGGAGATAAGAACTTTTGTCAATGGGTTTCCTGAAACTCTGAAAGCCCCAAAACATGATGCCTGATACATTTCATCATCTTAAGTCACTACGGCTGAGAAAATCTCTACTAGAAATTGACCTTTTCAGGTCCTTTGAGTTTTAGAATACGCCTTGCGTCCAAGGGTGTCGCAATATCTCTGTGTAGGATGTCGGCCAGTCCGACAACCTTCTCCACCAATTCGGCGTTACTCTTTGCAAGAACACCTTTTTTTATGTAAATGTTATCTTCTAAGCCAACCCGGACGTGACCACCCATGTGAATAGCCATAGTCGAAAGGTTTATTTCAGCTGCTCCAACTCCAATAACCGACCAAGTAAAATTTTCTTTCCCGAATAAAATCGTCGCTTTAGTTACTAAATATGTCAGGTCCTCGGGAGTCCCCCTTATCGCTCCGAGAACCCCCATTACAAATTGCATATGCACCGGCAATTTCATGAGTTTCTCTGACACCAGATAATCCAGATTGTATAGATGCCCAACGTCGTAGATTTCAAGTTCTGGTTTGGTATTGTTGGCCGAGGTAACATCGCATAAATATTCAAAATCTTTGAACGTGTTCTTAAAGACGAAATCCTTGCTCATCTCAAGGTACTGTTTTTCCCAAGGATATTTAAATTCTTTGATACTCCTTAGTGCTGGGTGTAAAGCAAAATTTATTGAACCCATGTTGAAAGAACACATTTCAGGCTTGAAAAGAGGCACTACAGCGGCCCTCTCCTCTACCGTCATCATCGCTGAACCTCCAGTAGTAATACATATGACTACATCTGACTTTTCTCTTATCCTGGTCAATATTTCCCTAAAATGTTCGGGATCCGATGAAGGAAAACCATCCTCCGGCCTGCGAGCATGCACATGGACTACAGCAGCCCCCGCCCGTGCCGCTTCAATTGCAGAGTCGGCAATCTGCTTGGGAGTCAATGGCAGGTAGGGAGTCAAAGAAGGAACCGTTGCAGCCCCAGAAATTGCCGCCGTAATAATTAGTTTATCCATAGTAGCATCCTCCTAAATAATTACCCCTTAAAACAATGCTTTGAAGCGATTTGGGGCATCAAAACTTACAATTTGGAATCAATACGACGTTGGAAAGTAAATATCCACGTGCAGAGCACGTGGATTTCTCTTTGCCCCCCATAGGGGGGCTAAAAGCTTGCCCCCTGAAGGAGGCAAGCG
>JAZDKD010000480.1:0-4110 GCA_043803345.1 Pseudomonadota bacterium | reverse complement strand
CGCTGGAATTTCCGCTGATCAAATTAATGAGGTTATCCTGGTTGGAGGGATGACCCGAATGCCTTCAGTCCAAGCTAAGGTCAAGGAACTGTTCAATAAAGAGCCTCACCGGGGAGTCAATCCGGATGAAGTTGTGGCAATAGGGGCCGCAATTCAGGGCGCAGTACTTAAAGGGGACGTCAAGGATGTTCTTTTATTGGACGTAACCCCGCTTTCTCTTGGAATTGAAACATTGGGAGGGGTATTCACCAGGCTTATAGAAAAAAATACGACTATCCCTACAAGAAAAAGCCAAATCTTTTCTACGGCTTCTGATAACCAGCCCTCAGTTTCAATTCACGTGCTGCAGGGTGAACGGGAAATGGCCGCCAATAACAAGACCTTGGGACGTTTTGAGTTGGTGGGGATTCCTCCAGCGCCTCGAGGGTTGCCGCAGATAGAGGTTACTTTCGACATTGACGCCAATGGGATTGTCCATGTTTCCGCAAAAGATCTTGGCACGGGGAAAGAGCAGTCCATCAAGATCACTGCGTCAAGCGGCATGACAGAGGAAGAAATTCAACGAATGGTTAAAGATGCGGAGGCTCACGCCGAGGAAGACAGAACCAAAAGAGAATTGATAGATGTCAGAAATCAAGCTGATTCTACGATCTATATGACTGAAAAATCCCTCAAAGAACACGGCGACAAAGTCGATTCTTCTGTAAAGTCGGCTATAGAAGGAGCTATTTCGAAAACCAAAACAGCGATGGAAGGATCTGACGCCCAAACAATAAAGGCAGCTGTTGAAGAACTCCAGCAAGCCTCTCACAAACTGGCCGAGGCCATGTATCAACAGGCTTCGGCATCGGCCGGGCCAGGCGCTGATGCCGGTCAAGGCTTCGACCAATCTGGTAGCCAGGCGCATTCAAGCGCTAAACAAGATGATGATGTTGTTGACGCAGATTTTGAAGAAGTAAAAGACAAGAAGTAACGAACTGATTGAAATCGGTTGCGAAAGGAGGCTTTTCCGTTGGGAAAGCCTCCTTTCTATTTTCGAAGAAATGAAATTTGATCTTGGTTCCAATCATATGTTATTTTAAAAAGATATTTTTTGAATGCTTTTCAAATGACTTCCCTCAGAGTCACGAGAAAAAGAAAAACTTTTTGAACCTTAGAACATTTAATTGAGGACATTTTAATGGCTGAAATAAAACCCTTTGAGATGGTTCACTATGGTCCTGACTATTCAGACGCTTTAAGCAAACTGATAACACCGCCTTATGATGTGATATCTCCAGAAGAACAAGAATCCTTTTACAACATCCATCCATACAATATCATTAGACTTATTTTGGGAAAGCAACATGGCGACGACACTGCGTCGGACAACCGATACACAAGAGCGGCAGCTAAATTAAATAAATGGATGGCCGAAAAAACACTTATCAGAGAGCAGAAACCGTGCTTTGCAATTTATCAGATGGATTTTGAAGAACCCCAGGGGATAAGGAAGCGCCTGGATGGACTGATAGGTTTAGTTAAGGTTGAAGATTATGGTGTGGGTAAAGTTCTTCCTCATGAAAAGACTTATTCCGGTCCTAAAGAGGACCAACTGGAACTGATTCGCGCATGTAAGGCCAATCTTACGCCTATACAGGCCATGTTTGATGATCCTGATGATGTGGTGCGAAAGCTGTATGAGACCACCATGGAATCCAAACCCGACCAGCAAGCCGCGGAATCAAACGGCACAATCCATCGCACGTGGAAGGTCTGTCAAGAAGAGAATATTCAGGCAATCGTTCGTTTTCTAAAGGACAAGAGTTTTCTCATAGCGGATGGTCACCACAGATACGAAACAGCTCTGGCGTACAGAAGAGAAATTGAGAATCACAATCCTTTCGGCTCGGACCAATCTCACAAATATGTAATGATGTTTATTACCTCAATGTCACATCCAGGTTTGGTCATATTACCAGCTCATAGGATGTTGAAGGACATCAAGAATCTGGATCAAAGATCCTGCATGAATAGGTTAAACGATGCATTTAACATCAAGGAATTCAATTTTAACGGTAAAGACTTAAAATCTATATCCCAACATATTTCTTCCGAGTTGAACCGATATACTGAAATTGGAGGGCATTTCGGAATGGCAATTAATGGGGAGACCAAATTTTACGTGCTTGGACTGAAACATCCGCAAACTGCAGTTTCAAATATAAATCAGGACATATCGGAAGCTTTGATTAAACTAGACGTTACCATATTAAGGGAGCTAGTTCTTGGGCACGGATTTGGTCTTGATGAGGAGAGTTCCGAGACACATATGCGTTATACTCCATCCATTTTGGACGCCTTAGAAAAAACGGTGACGGGTGAAGTTAGGATTAGTTTTATTCTAAATCCTACCAGGGTTGATCAAATGAGGACGGCCGCTGAACTGGGAGAGAAAATGCCTCACAAATCTACATATTTTTATCCCAAGGTTTCGTCGGGATTAGTGTTAAATGTGTTTTGAAGGGATTTGAGTCAGTTCAGAGGTAATAATTGGAACGGTTAAAAAACTGGGACTGATATTGCAAGAGCATGCGGAAACTGTCGATGGCCTATTTCGGAATAAGGTAAGAGTTATACAAGCTTCCAAGGGCTATCGTGTGTCGGAAGACGCCTTGATCCTCACATGGTTTGCCAAACCAGGCGCCGATGATTTGGTGCTGGACGCAGGCGCAGGGTGCGGCGTCATAGCGTTTGGACTGGCCATAAAGAATCCTTCCGTTTATCTGGTTGGTCTGGAAATACAGGATGGTCTTGCAGGAAGGGCTCAACGGGGAGTCGAATTAAACGGTTTGGGCGCTAGAGTATCCGTGGTCCAAGGAGACCTGAGAATAGCAGATGCCTTTTTTCGCAGGGACATGTTTGACATGGTAGTTTCAAATCCGCCATACTATCAGTCTGGTTCAGGTAGAGTCAGTATTTTGAGTGAAAAGGCTCTTTCAAGGCACCAAATAATGATGCCACTAATGGACTTGTTCATGGTCTCGTCGAGGCTGTTAAAATCGACAGGCAAGTTGTGTCTCATTTATCCGGCCAAGGGAATACACCAACTTGACACAGCCGCCGAAGTTTCCTGCATGAACATAAAAAGAAAAATGTGGATCCGCACTCAGGAATCAGCTGAACCGGTTCTCATATGTCTGGAGGTCCTTAAAGCTCATTCAGATCAGGATATTGTCGAAGAGACAATTTGTCTGTACGGGGCAAATGGAACTAGGACTCTTCAGGCCGAAGCAATATTGGCGGGAGAGGATTACAGTGTTTAGGTGGAATTTGATTCCAGATATTTTAGAAAATTAAATTGTCAGATTTGATATTTCCAGGAGGCGAAATTGGAAGATTTTAATAGGATTAAAAGGTTACCTCCATATGTCTTTCAAGTTGTGAATGAACTCAAGATGAAACTTAGAAGAGCAGGCGAAGACATAATAGACCTGGGGATGGGTAATCCGGACATGCCTACACCCAAACATATAGTAGACAAGTTGATAGAGGCGGTTCAGAATCCTAGAAATCACAGGTACAGCGCGTCCGCAGGCATCCCAAAACTCAGGTTGGCGTTTGCCAACTGGTGGTTAAATAGATTCGGAGTTGAGTTGGACCCAGAGACAGAAGTAGTGGCGACCATGGGGGCAAAGGACGCTTTGGCTCATTTGGTCCTAGCTATAATAAATCCTGGCGATGTAGTCTTCGTTCCTTCCCCTACTTATCCTATTCACCCTTATTCGGTAGTCATTGCAGGAGGAGACTTAAGGCACATCCCAATTAGGCCGGATTCCGACTTTTTTGCCGATTTGCAGGCCGCCGTACGTGTAACGTGGCCATTACCGAAAACGTTGATTATTTCATTTCCCCACAATCCTACCACCATGGTAGTTGATCAGGATTTTTTCAAGCGAATAGTTGAATTCGCGCAAGAATACAAGATCATGATAGTGCATGATTTTGCCTATGCGGATTTAACTTTTGATGATTATAAAGCTCCGAGTTTTCTAGCCGTTCCAGGAGCCAAAGAAGTTGGGATAGAAACGTTTTCACTGACCAAGAGCTACTCAATGGCAGGCTGGCGAG
>JAZDKD010000479.1:0-5525 GCA_043803345.1 Pseudomonadota bacterium | reverse complement strand
TCCATTTAATTGCCGCACCAAATTATGGTAATTTAGGCTCTGAGTCAAGAAATATGCTCATGAAACTACTTATGGGCGCCACAGTCCTGAATTCATTGTCGATCCAGCGTAGAAATGTGGCAAAAACACTTTGTTCAATGTTTATTGGTTGAATATACTGGCTTAATCGGGTAGATTTATAAATTCTGGTCAATGTTGTAGGCGATCGAGGATTCGTTGACAACGGCTTTCTCACAAGGAATGCCCCTTTGGAGGACGTAATGAAACTTTCTAGACGGGTAACGGAGACACCTCCATACCTGTTTCATTTAATTGACGAAAAACGCAAAGCCGCTGTGGAACGCGGAATGGACGTCATATCGCTAGGGATTGGCGATCCCGACATGCCTACCCCTGATTTTGTTTTGGACCTGATGAACGAGGAAATGAGAAAACCATGCAATCATCAGTATCCCAGTTATAAGGGCGAAGTGGACTTTTGCGAGAACGTGGCAAAATGGTTCGGAGAAAGATTCGGGGCGAAATTGGACCCGCAACACGAAATCATGGCCACCATAGGCGCTAAAGACGCTGTTTCCCATCTGCCTTTTGTGTTCATTGATCCAGGTGACACAGCGTTGGTCACAGACCCCGGATATCCGGTTTACGAAGCAGCAATTGGTTTCGCTGGTGGTCGACCGATTAGGATTTCTCTTGATGAGAAGCGAGATTTTCTGCCCGACCTTTCTTCAATTCCAAGTGACGTCGCATCATCCGCCAAGTTTATATTTGTAAATTATCCCAACAACCCTACTTCAGCGGTAGCGGACAAGTCATTTTTTGTGGACCTTGTCGCTTTCGCCAGGAGGCATGATCTTGTCATACTTGCGGATAACGCTTATTCTGAAGTGTACTTTGAACCGAAAGACCGGCCAATAAGTATAATGGAAATTCCAGACGCCAAAGATATCTCGATTGAGATACATTCCTTTTCCAAGACATTTAACATGACAGGTTGGCGAATTGGCTTTATTGTAGGCTCAAAGGCCCTTATTGACGCCGTGTTGACGTTGAAGTCCAACTTTGATTCAGGCGTTTTCATGGCGATTCAGAGGGCCGCCGCAAGGGCATTAGGGCACCCTGACGCCCCTCTCTTCAACGAGCGCAGGGCCCAAATATTTAAGGTACGACGCGATATAATAGCTTCGGCGTTAGAAGAAATTAGATTTAGATTTAAATTGCCTAGAGCAACCTATTATTTCTGGGTCCGCATTCCGGAACATTATTCGTCGTCTATTGCTTTTTGCGCTGACCTTTTGGAACAACAGGGTCTTATTGTAACTCCTGGCGTTGGTTACGGCCCGAGCGGAGAAGCTTACTTCCGTATATCAATGACTGCGGATGATAGCAGAATCATTCAGGGTATGGATAGACTCAGAAACTTTGTAAAGGGATTATAATGAAAGCCAGTCTCGTACTAGCCGACGGCGAGTCTTTTGTCGGCTCCGCTGTAGGCGCAGCGGGTGAAATAGTGGGTGAAGTCGTTTTTAATACGGCCATAACTGGATATCAGGAGATCCTTACTGATCCGTCGTACCGAGGACAGATCGTTACCATGACTTATCCTCACATCGGTAATACCGGTGTTAATTTTGAGGATAACGAATCAGAAAGGGCTTTTCTATCCGGCTTCATAGTGAAGGAGCATTGCTCCAGTCCAAGCAACTGGCGTCAGAGAGAAGATCTCAACGATTTCCTAAAACGTTCTGGGGTAATCGGGATACAGGGTATTGACACCAGAAAACTAACCAGAAACTTGAGAGAAACTGGCGCCAAAAAGGGTATCATATCCACCGAGGATCATGACATCGGCAGTCTTATACGGAAGGTCAATGATTATCCGAATATCGAGGGCCTGGACCTAGTGAAAGAAGTTACATGTGACAAACCGTACGATTGGATTGAAGGGAGTTGGAGATGGAACGCCCGCAACATGGTTTCTCAAGAGAGATTTAGGGTCGTTGCCATGGATTTCGGGATAAAACGCAACATCTTAAGACTCCTGGTGGATTCAGGAGCGCATGTCCGAGTCTTTCCCGCTTTTGCGACCGCCGAAGAAATCTTGAGCTACAATCCGGATGGCATTTTCCTGTCAAACGGGCCCGGAGACCCCGAAAGTGTTCCATATGTTGTTGAAACAGTGAGGAACCTCATTGGACGAAAGCCTATTTTCGGTATTTGTCTTGGTCATCAAATACTCGGTCTAGCGCTTGGCGGACGAACATACAAACTGACTTTCGGTCATCATGGAGCAAACCACCCTGTAAGAAGACTGGACACAGGACAAGTCGAGATAACATCACAGAACCACAATTTTGCCGTAGACCCGTCAACCGTTGAGTCTGAATGCTCAATCAGCCATGTCAATCTAAATGATGACACAAACGAGGGCCTAGTTCACAAGAAATATCCTCTCTTCTCTATACAATATCATCCTGAGGCGTCCCCTGGCCCGCATGATTCTAGATATCTGTTCGAACGTTTCAGAAAAATGATTATGGATTCTTAAAACTCCGAGGTAAATTGGAAGGTTTTTATTCTCCGGACCCCCACGCCCATCTTCTCTTGAATTCTAGAAACCGATGCAGGAATGCGCTCAGATTCTCGCCAAACGGCGCTAAACCTTCATAAGATGTAGAATAGGGAGCGACTTAGATCTGCTGTTTAGAGGTTCTTATTCGAAGCCCAGCGGTAAATCTTTTCAGCGGCTTTAAAATGATGGGGGGTGTTCAGGACCACTACCAAGTGCTCCTTATTATTGTCCTTGAACAAGGCGACTATACATTTTCCCGCCATGTTGGTAAATCCGGTCTTAGCGCCGGCGACAGGCAGGTTTGTCCTGAGCAGTTTGTCATTGCTGACAAGGTTGTACTCACGAGGTTTTGGATTCAGTGACTTCATCACGTAAGTCTTGGAACTCGATATTTCAGCTATCAGGGGATATTTGAAGGCGTGAACAGCAAGTATCGCAACATCTTCGGCTGTCGCAATGTTGGGCTTTTTCCCTAGCAACTCTCTGCCATCTTTTCTACCCAAGGTGAATTTGTGGTCGAGACCACTCGGAGTATAAATCTTCACCTGATTCAATCTCAATTCATGCGCCTTTCGATTCATAGATTCTATGAACGCTGACCTACCTCCTTTCGGATAGGCCCTGGCAAGACTCTCAGCGCAATCGTTTCCTGATTCAATCAGCATGCCATGCAAAAGGTCTTTTACGGTAAAGCGGTCCCCTGGCTTAATCCCAACTGTATGTTTCTCCACTTCAAGTATATCAGACGGGGTTTCGACGATTTCGTTCAGATCCATTTGATCTATAACTACCATGGCGGTCAGAAGCTTAGTAATGCTCGCAATAGGTAACGGGGCGGATTCGTTTTCAGCAAGAACCACCCTATTTGAGGATCGATCCACACAAAACATGGCCTTGGCCCTAACACGAGGCTGGGCAATGGGCTTTTGATCATTGGGAGAGGCCCCTCTTGCCTTAACAGCGGTAGCCTTATTAACCAAAGACTGTTTTGCGGCGGCGCCTGACCTGCCAGGCGCTGGAGCTGGAGGACGCACAATTCCTGAAGACGCACGGGGCGCTCCCTGGCCGTTGCGAAAATTTGAGACCATGCTGTCGATGTAATTCGAGCCTGATTGTGGTTGAAACGCTGGAGCGTTGAAAGGCGCAATCCAAATGCTCATTAAGAGCAGGATGATAATTCTGAAGGCCAAGATGATGGTTTCCGATGATCCTGTTTTTTAAAATTAGCTAAAAATATCATAATTGAGGTAAAGTAAGACATTAACTTCTCAAACTCATTTCAGTTTATCACATAACAAATAATATTTAGTTCAGTCTCTGGTGTCAAGATAAACCGACATTGTCGATCGTTTTCCTGGAACCTGGCTAAGGCGCAATGTTTAAAAAGATCCGTTCGACCTCATGAAGCATGGCCCCTGGAAACATTCCGGGGTCGGGGAAAAGTCCTTTTCAATCAATGCGTAAGCGCTGTGATTGTGAATAGATTCAAAGGTTTCGGCTTCAATCCGGTACCATGGGAAATTGTCCTTTTGTCTCAAGCGCGTTACGGCGGCTCTTACAACATCTTCTACAAACATCGGGTTTTCATAGGCTTTTTCGGTTACGTACTTTTCGTCAGGCCTTTTTAGCATTGAATAAATTTCGGAGCTGACCGATGATTCCACAATCTCGATAATTTCCTCTATCCAGAAGAACTTCCTGAACCTGAGCTGAACCCTTACTATGCCCCGCTGGTTGTGAGCCCCGTAATCCGAGATTTCCTTGGAACATGGACAAACAGTAGTTACCGGAACCTCCAGTCCGACAATCAAGTCTGAGCATTCCGCAAGGGAACCTCTCATAAAACACGTGTATGACATGATCCCCGGCGTATCGGTGACAGGCGCGTTTTTCTCAACGAAATATGGGAATTCCACATTCATGTGAGCGCTTTTCGCATGCAGTTTGTCCTTTATCTTTTGCAGAACCTCCTGGAATTTCTCCATGGATATCTCCCCGCGGTATTCATTGAGGACTTCAATGAACCGGCTCATGTGAGTCCCCTTAAATTCCTTGGGCAAGTTTACAAAGAGATCAAACAATCCGACTGTATGTTGAAGACATTTTTTTCGGTCTTTAACTGATATCGGGTACCTGATGCCTCTCACACCGACTTTATCAATCGGTATGTTCCGCTCATCAGGCATACTCTGAACGTCTGGAATAGCGCAAACAATCACCTGGAATACCCCTCCGGCAATCAAATCGGTGAACCATCAAAAAGTTCTTCAATCATCTAAAATAACGGGCAAGAGACGTGTCCGATTCCCACACTCCCACGCTATAAAGTAAATGACCTCTATCTCCCAGACCCCGCTCAACTTCATTAAATATGCATTCCGCTATGTTCTCAGCGGATGGTTCGATTTGATCGAAAGGTTTAATTTCGTTAAGAAGATGATGGTCAAGTCGCTCGAGAAAATCATTTGTGATTTTTTTCAATTCTCCGAAATCAATAACCATCCCGTTCGATTTTGGATTAGATGCCCTGGCCGTGACATGAACTCTATAATTATGCCCGTGAAGTCGTTCACATTTTCCTTTATACTGTCGTAATCTATGGGCCGCGGCGAAACTGGAGATTATCTCTACCTCAAACATGTGGTTTGCTCCAAAAAATCATTCATCGGATAATCATCAAAGGTTATAGCCTGTTATACTTAAAATGGATAATTTAATTGACAACAAGCCGACGTTAAGTCTATATCGGTTTCACCCCTCCGGAGAGACCGATAAATGCCCACGGTCCTTTTCGGGAAACCGTAATGAGGAGGCGCCTGAATGAGGGCTTTCCGTGGATTCCTGATAAACATAGCATACTTTATACTATCTTGTTTGTTTCTGATCAATTTTTCGTACGCCGAAAACAGATCCGAACGCTTCCCAGATCCATCATCAGTCAACAAGCGCCCCG
>JAZDKD010000478.1:0-2084 GCA_043803345.1 Pseudomonadota bacterium | reverse complement strand
GCCTGCTTTTCATGAAGATTGAATACAAAAACACGTATTTTGATTTTGCGAGCGAGAGTTGGCCGAAGAAAACCTTTGTTAGGCCATCCGACATTAACGGCCTAGAAAAATTGGACAATGACATAAGCCCATAAGCTACTCTAGACTTATTACCTGTAGAAAATATATTTGAATCAGTCAAAAAATAAGATGAATGTTAAGAATTATCAAATTATCATCGACGACATCACAGTAGAGGTCGTCAAAAAGGATATCAAGAACCTAAATTTGAGGGTTTTTCATCCCACCGGCAGAGTTCACGTATCAGCTCCACTAAGGCTAAATGATGAACAAGTCAGACTTTTTGTTATTTCCAAAATACTTTGGATTAAAAAGCATCAATCAAAGTTTAATAATCAGGACCGTGAGCCTGAAAGGGAATTTGTATCTGGTGAGAGCCATTATTATCGAGGTCAACCCTATTTATTAAATGTCATCTACCATGATTCTAAACCAAAAGTGGAAATACCTGACAAGACCCATATTGACCTATATGTGCCAATGGGCTGTAATCAAAAACAACGTGAAAAGGTAATGACTGAATGGTATCGGTATCAATTAAAAGAACAAATCCCATACCTCATAGACAAGTGGAAATATATTGTAGGCGTTGAGATAAATGATTGGTCTATCAAAAAAATGAAAACAAGATGGGGTAGTTGCAATATAGTGATACGCAATCAAACTGGTTCCTAAGCGAAAGATTCAAGCACGCTTCTCAACGACGCAGGATTTCCCTGAAATCGGTTGAATCTTCTGAACAGTCTCTGCTTGAGTTCACTCAAGGTTTTGAAGAACCGGTTGTGAGTGGTCTTTCTTCTGGTTTCTTTCCAGATATATTCGACCGCATTGAATTTTGGCGAGTACGGGGGCAGATAGTGGAGTTCAATGCGATCCTCCTTACCATTGAGCCACTTCGTTACTTCAGGACCCTTGTGATACTTGGTGTTGTCCAGGATCAAGTGTATCTTTTGATTCTTGTATCTGGAGATAAGTTGGTCAAGAAAGCTCAGAAAAGTCTTGGTGTTGAACCAGTTTACGAATCGGAAGTGAAATTTGGGATCATTACCGACTGTTACCGCTCCCATCACCTTCAAGGATTTCCTTGTGGGCGGAGTCTTCACCACACACCCAATGCCCCTCAAGGCCCAATGTCGAAAAATAGAACCCGCTTGTTTGAAACTTACTTCATCTTGGTACATCAGGATGCCATTGTCCTTTTGGACTTTTTTTTAATGTCAGGCAGTTTCTCCTCAAGCCATGTGGCCTGAAGTTTCCCATCGGCTTTGGAGAGCTCTTGTCTAGGATATTGAAGTGAAAAACCCAACTCGTGAAGAACCCTGCGAATCTGAGACGGGCTATATGAGATTCCGAAACGCCGTTTGACCAAGTCTGCAACGATTGGGGACGTCCAGACCCCAGTATCCAACCCACTGTCTTCAGGACCTTGTCGAACCATGATGGCAAGTTCCCTTTTCTGGTCCAGACTTAACCTCGGCTTTTTGCCTTGGTACGGTCCTCGCACAAGCAAGCCCGTTACGCCAAAATCCCTATACCTCTTTATCCATCGCTCTACCGTACTCCGAGCTACTTCAAGAATTTGACCAACTTGTCCGAGAGTATTGCCTTCATGAACTAGCAAAACAGATCTCAGACGAACCCTTGAATCAAGATCTTTGCGCTTTTTGGCAAGATAGCGGTGCTCGACGATCTGATTGTAATCCGCCGTATTAAGTTCTCAAACCACGCTTAGGCATTCCTCTTCCCTCCCTTTAGGTGTTGGAAGGGACATACCAAATTTCTGGACAAATGTCGCGTCTTTTGTCAAACCTATTCCCACTGCGCGGCACTATAGATAAAAAGAGAAAGGCTTTTTGAGATAAAATAATATTAGGAATCGTATATATTGTCGCCTATATAATAGTGGTATGGGTTATAGGTTTGGCGATAGGAGATGTGTTAGGCCACGCTGGACAGACAATTTTTTACTTTCTGGCGTTCCTTTATACGCTTGTGTGTCTTGTTAAGACTGGTGTGTTCGGGAG
>JAZDKD010000477.1:0-3078 GCA_043803345.1 Pseudomonadota bacterium | reverse complement strand
GAAGAATCGGCATTATCCAATCAAACACAAACTTCCGTTGCCCCTGGCGGGCCGGCCAAGGCTATGCAGGCCCTCTTCATCTGGGAGACCTTTACGGAGACCGCCACCTTACAACGGGACTTGGTAAAAGAAGCTGTTTCTGGGGTGGATCTAAAAACCGTGCTGTGGAGTTCTTGCAGACTCTGGCTCAAAATGCTCCTTTGTTAATGTAAAAAGTGGTGACAAAACATCCTAAAAATATAATTTAAAAGTTCAACTTCAATTCGTTGAAGATTTTTGTTTAAAAAAATTACCGCATGGAGGAGGTTTGATATGGCAGGTCCATTGGAAGGAATCAGAATACTGGATGCCACGTGGGCGCTTTCGGGCCCTTTTGGCATCATGACTTTGTGTGATCTCGGAGCCGAGACGATCAAAGTCGAGAGACCAAATGGCGGTGATATAACCAGACAAAATGGTCCTATCGTGCAAGGAACTAGTCTCTATTTTCAAAGTGTTAACAGGGGAAAGAAAAGCATCGTCCTGGACTTAAAGACCGACGAGGGCAAAGCTCTGTTCTTGGATCTCGCCAAGAATGTCGACGTAGTGGCCGAGAATTTTGTGCCCGGGACTATGGACAAATTGGGGCTTGGATACGAAGTGCTAAAAGAGCACAATCCCAGAGTCGTCTACGCCACTACTTCCGGTTTCGGGCAAACGGGACCCTATCGTGGTAAACCGGCAGTGGATGTCATTGTTCAGGGCATGGGTGGTGTTATGAGCATCACTGGCGAGGAAAATGGTCCACCCGTGAGGCCGGGTATTTCGATCGGAGACATTGCAGCTGGCCTGTTCCTGGCCATTGGCATTCTCAGTGCGTTGGCTGAACGAGAGAAGAGTGGCCTGGGGCAAATGGTCGACGTGAGTATGTTGGACTGTCAAGTGGCAATTTTGGAAAACGCATTCGTTCGATATCTAAACACGGGTGAGGTTCCTCAGCGGTTGGGCACAAGGCACCCGAGTGTCACTCCTTTCCAAGCATTCCAAACCAAGGATGGTCACATCGTCATATCTGTCGGCGGTGGAATTGAGCAGTGGGCAATTTTCACCAAGACAATCGGTCGGCCCGAGCTACTAAGCGACGAAAGGTTCATGAATAGGACAACCCGTACTACACACCACAAGGTGCTGGAGCCGATTTTGGCCGAAGCGCTGAAAGCGAAGACTACCAAAGATTGGATTGCAGAATTTGAGTCGATTGGAGTACCGTGTGGTCCTCTCAACACTATTCCTGAGGCAGCTGTCGACCCCCAGATCTTAGACAGGGAGATGTTCGTTGAACTGGGTAACCGCATGTTAGGAAAAGTCAAGGTTTGTAATACGCCGATCAAGCTTTCAAGGACACAAGCGAAACTGGAAAGTAGCGCTCCTGAACTTGGTGAGCACACACGTGAGATCTTGTCCGGCATCCTAGGGTTGGATGAAGACAAGATGCGGTCACTGGAAGCCTCAGGCGTGACAGCTCCCTCTGCACCGACACCTTGAATGACAACGCACGGTGGTACGCTTGTTCAAAAAGGCTTGTGCGCAGAAAAACGGGCCACCTCGGTTATGATGGGGCAGAAGCAATCCGAGGGGCAGAATTAAGGGGAAACGGGCATAAATTTATAAATAACTTTGTCTGCCGTGACTTACTTGTAGAGTAGAACCTCGGTGCAATCGACCTTCGACGTAGAATTAACTTTTTTCCGGCGGCTTTCACCATGTGCTGGTGCCCCAAGTTCGGCATAGCCAACCTTCCCTTAACCCCCTCGTCGTGAATCCTGTTTGGGGGTCAGGTCTTGCATTACAACATTTCCTTCTTAATTATCCTTCCGATAGTCGCATAATGAAGTCCCAGATGCCTGGCAATTTCGGTCAGGGTGTAGCCGTAGTCAAAATAGGCTTTTTGAATAACCTCGTTCCTCACTTTCTTGGTTTTCAATTTGTCTGGTGAAAGTAGTTTTCCCAATGACGGCCTGAACAAAACGCATGTATTCATTCTGGGCTTCTCGGCGACTTTTTCCAAATTGGCCCAGAATCCAGTCCACCGTTAAAAACGGAACCGTTTTGATCAATCCGGCTGTAACTTTATAGCTGCTCCATTTGTAATCCCCGGGATGTTTTACTATACCCGCTCTGATCGGATTCAAAACCACGTATCTGCAGAGTTCCAACAGGTAGCTGTCCTGCTCTACAAGGATTGACTTAAACCTTCCTTGGTAAATATGACCAACACGATTATGCCTGCGTTTGAACCGCTGGGTATAGACACCATTCAGGTGCCGCATCCCCATGGATAGATTTCCGTCAACCGTTTCCACCAGGAGATGATTATCCATAAGACAAATAGGCATGACATAGCCAATTGTATCTTTTAACCACCTCCTCAAGAATGCCGAGAAACCGCTTTCTGTCATGATCGTCTTCAAAAACAGGTAAACGTGCATTCCCCCTGGAAGTGATATGATAGATAGCACCTGGAAATTCAATTCTGAGTGGTCTTGCCATATGGTTGCCTATAATACCACTGGAAATGTTATAATGCAAGACCTGACCCCCACGCATTACTAATGATTTCCGCTATTTTTCTCCCAAGATGATAAAAAGCTGCTATCCGAAAAAAATATATGGGATTTTCCGTTAGGTATCAATGGCAGATGCCATTAGAGAGGATGTCAGGAAAAACACTTGACCGCTTTGGTCATTTTATCTGATTTTGATGAATTTGTAAAAAGGTAATAGTTCAGCCATACTCGACAGGATTAACAGGATTTACATGATTTTTCTGATCCTACTGATTTCAGTTCTAAAATAATTGTATCATTTACTATAATATCAGCAACAAATTCTCCTGCGATCTCACCGTCATAGTAAACTGTAATAGGCCCTTGTGATTCCGTATCCAAACCTGCTTTGCGTAGTTCTATCAGTAAACATTCTTCATACACACTCTCGAGAAAACCAAATCCCAAAAACCTCCTTCAGGCCCGCCCTGGTGCGACTTACCTGAAATACGCTGTGGGCACTTCAATACTTCGGAGGGAGAAGTTATGCAAT
>JAZDKD010000476.1:0-5147 GCA_043803345.1 Pseudomonadota bacterium | reverse complement strand
TTATCGTAAAACGTGGTCTGGGACAAGACCATTCAAATGAGCTTTACAGCTTACGTGAGTTATGGCGTTATCAGAGTTGCATGTGGGAAGACAGGAGCGTTCTGGTCCACGGCGACGTCACGCCGTCCAACTTTCTTTTCGGCAGGGGCAACAACGTCATGGCCATTGATCTGGAGCGTATGCAATGGGCCGATCGGGTGTTCGACCTGGGAAGGCTCTGCGGCGAACTCAAGCATTTCTTCTTCCAGGCAAAGGGAAACCCCCACGCTGCCGAACCCTTCATCGGACATTTTCTCTGGGAATATTCCTGCAACTTTCCTGATCACATGAACACCTTCAAGGCCATCACCAGGCGCACGCCATTTTACATGGGTATCACTTTACTTAGAATAGCCCGCAACTCGTGGATTAACAGCGACTATCGATGGCGACTTGTTGAAGAAGCCAAAAAGATTTTAAGGGCCATACATTGAAAATTAGAGCAATCCTTTTCGACATCAACGGAACCCTCATCGACATCCATACTGATGAAAGCGCAGAGGAAATCTATCGCGCAATAAGTCACTTCCTCACATATCAGGGGATTTACGTCCACAGGTGGGATTTGCGCGACGAGTATTTTAGCCTCATGAACGAGCAACGGAAAAACAGCGCCGAGGCTTTTCCTGAGTTCAGCTCAGTTGAATTATGGCGGGAATTTCTTCGGCGCAGGCCAAAAGCGTCCCATGCTTTGCCTCCAGAGAAACTACGATGGCTGCCGTTTTTTCTCGCTGAAATGTACCGAGGCGTGTCGCGTTTCCGCTTGCAACTCTATCCAGAGGTGCAAAGGGTGCTGGATGAACTGGCTAGGCGTTTCAAGTTAGCGGCCCTTTCTGACGCCCAGAGCCCCTGGGCGCTGCCGGAAATGAGAGCGGTTGGCATCGAAGCCTATTTCAAGCCCATCATCGTCTCCGGTGATTTGGGCTTCAGAAAGCCGGACAAACGGATTTTTGAAGCTGCTTTGAAAGGGCTGAAGCTAACGGCGGGGAATGTCCTTTTCGTCGGAAACGACATGTACCGCGACATCTATGGGGCAAAGCAGTTGGGCATGAAAACAGTGTTCTTTTCATCCAACCAGGGGAGGCAAACAGCCAACGGTGTGGAGCCAGACTACATCATCTACCAAATTGGCGAACTTCGCGAGGCCATAGCTTTCTTTGAGGCCCACTAAAAGCTACGTAATAGGTAAAAACATAATCTGCAAAAGCAAAAAGTTGACTTTCCGATTATTGGTCTGTTAGTATTAGATCCTGATATGGTTAATCAATCTGGCCAAACTAGAGTCCCCTTATGAAAATTTCTTGGTGTCTGTTCCGAATTTTGGCGGTGCTCATTTTTTTAACGGTTTGTTGGGAAACCAGCGGTTGGGCCAATGATAGTCAGGTCACGATATCTCTTCCTGACGGGGACAGCATGCCGGGTCGATATTTCAGACCGGAACACTCAGTTCATGACCCTATTCCGGGCATTCTGGTTGCAGCAAACGTAGGCGGTCTAAAACTCGATCAATATCAATCCTATTGCAAAAAATTGGCAAACCAAAACTATGCTGTTTTACTCATTGACGCAACCAACTTTCCTCAGTTTCTCACACCCGGTCACGACACTTGGCGAAAAACTCCATATCAAATCTGGGCTTGGACAAATCACCTGACTGTCGCAGCCAGGCTTATCCTAAGCCACCAATGGTACGTGGACAACATTAAGAGCGCAGTAGATTACCTCGCCAACCTCGCCAATGTTGACCGATCACGTTTAGGGCTGTCAGGATTTTCACAGTCGGCGAATGCTGTCTTGGCCTATGCCAGCGGCAACAATAGAATAAAGTGCGTTGTTTGGAATAACGGTGGTTGGCCATGGGTCTTGCCATACGAACCGTCAAAATTGCCACCTGTACTGATCTTTCATGGCGAAAAGGATGGAGTGTATGACGTGAAGTACGCTCGTCAGCTAGCCTCTGAGCTAGACCAAGCCCAAAGGGATTATGAATGTCACATTTATCCTGGTCAAAGACACATGTTTAACCTCTATTACGATCTGGATAAAATCGGGTCAGAATTCTCGCAGAATCCCATAATCGAGTCAAGTTTTGAAAAATTATGTGTGTTTCTTGAAAGATTCCTCCAAAAAGATTCGCCCGTGAAATCAAGGTTAGTTCGTTCAAACCAACGGTTCCAGTAGTAATAGAACTCCACTATTTTGAAAAAACACGATGGAGGTTCAAGGAGAGGATACCAATTCTCTGTCCAAATTTAAGATGTTTACTACATACCCAAAGCTTCTTTCCCTCTAATCAAATAGTTTCCGTCGCGGGCATAGGCCCCTAGAAAGAGAATTGGTAAGAGTTATGGCCAACAAGGATTCCATGGAAAATATATCGGCCCCAGCTCTGGATTTAATAACGGCGCCATTCCTAAAAGATCTCTTCGCGTTGAGTTGGAGACTTGTCATCCGAAACCGCAGAAGGTACAAATTCGTTATCATAGCATTGGCTGTTGGGGTAGCCGGGCTAGTGTTTGTAGTGAATACAGGCGCTGCAGTTGAAGAAAAAATTGCGGCTCAGCTGACCCTTTTGGGTGGGGCCACAATCATCAGCGTGGAACGGCATGATTTCGATAATCCTCACCCTGGAGAGTATCATGACAACGACATAGACACTCTAAAGGTTATCCCGCATATCATCAAAGTGGCGCCACTAGTGTCCCTAGACAATGTGGCGGCTTACCACAATGCTATTGAGCTGAAAGTAAGGCTTGTAGGGATAGAGGGCTCTTTTGCGGAAACTATCATGGCCACATGCCGGGAGGGTCGTTTTATAAATGACGACGATAACAAATACCGCGCCCATTTTTGTGTGCTCGGAGAAGAAGTTTCAGTAGGACTATTCGGCAAAGAAAGTCCCATTGGTAAAACTGTTTCTGTGGGCAACCTCATGCTACTGGTTGTCGGAGTTTTGGGCGGAATCCAGGGTTCTGATACCCGCCGAAGTATCTTCATACCCCTCGAGTTAGCGCGTTCACAATTTGTTGATATGCTCACGATCAAGGAACTGCGAATTCGTGTCGATCACTGGAACGTAGTCGAAAGATTGACAGCACAAATAGCTGCAACGCTCGGATCTGCTCATCCGGGATACCAGAGCGGTATCCGAATTAGATACTTTCCGGAAAGGATAAAACGAGTAGGCGATTCTGTAAAAATGGTGAAATGGCTTAGTCTGCTGACCTTTTCTGTTGTTGCAGGGCTGGGCTGCGTCGGCGCGGCGTATTTGATGAGATCAGCGGTTAAGGAACGGACTAAGGAAATTGGATTGAAAAAATCTGTGGGGTGGACCGATAAAATGATTTTGCTTCAATTCCTTTTTGAATCGCTGACTGTATTTCTTCTGGGAGGAAGCATTGGCGTGATATGCGCTGTTATTTCCTGCCTAATCCTCAAGTTTGCTTTAGGTTTTACTATCCAGCCAGTTTTACTATGGACTAGCTCAGTCGGTGGTATGATGGGACTGGGATTTTGTGGCTTGGTTGCGGGGTTTTATCCGGCTGCTCGCGCAGCATCGATGGATCCTATAGAAGCGATGAAATTCGAATAATCGCCATAGCCTAAACCTCCACTATTCAAACCGTATTGCGGTTACGGGATCAAAGCAACTGGCGGTTCGAGCCGGAGCAAAACCTGCCATAGCTCCAACCGAGACACCAAGAGCTCCCCCTACAACTGTTGCTAAGGCAAAAGCAGACCAGGAAGGAGTCATGGCAAACAACAACCAAAGCAATAAAGTGAAGATTAAGGCCAAGAAAAAGGCCAAGAAAATCCCCACAAGACTTATACCTACAGCCTCCAAGAGAAATTGCGCGAGTATCGCTCGATCGGAAGCGCCAACTGCCTTGCGCAGGCCAATTTCCGTGGTTCTCTCCTGAACGGCCACGATCATGAGATTCATGATGCCCAAACCCCCGAGGGCAACAGAAGCAAAAATACCAATATAGAGCAGAAATTTGACCCAGAAACGGACTTGCCCGATGGTTTTGATCTTTTCCGGAAAATATTCGATTGCTAAGGCATCAGCATAGCCCTGATGGTTGGTTTTCAGGATCTGGCGAATATCTTTGCTGGTCTGATGAACAGAGTCCCAATCCTGCGCCCTAAGATAGATTCCCTCTGTCCTGTCGATATCGGGGAAAACAGCTTTTGCTAGCGATATAGGAATAAAAATACTATGGCTGAATTCATGATCTTCCACCCCACCAAGTAGACCGGCTACTTCACACAAGATGCCATGGCTGGTAAAAGACCGGCCCACCGGCGTAGCCTCACCTCCGAACAACTCTTGAGCTATAGCTCGACCCATCACGCAAACCGGTTTCCTTAGAGAGACGTCCTCCTCAGTTATCTCTTGACCTTTCGACAGACTCAGTAGCAATGCGGGGAAAAAATTGTGGTCTACGCCCACTATTTGGCCTTTAGTGGAACTATTTCCGGTCGCAAAAATTTGATCCCGTCTTTTGACGAAGGGGGCTACCCAAATAACCCCGTGTAGTGATCTAAGAGCATTTAGATCCTTGTCATTAAATTCACCGTGATGCCATCTTACCTTTTTGTCAAAGTCCCAACCTGCCTTGATGATAGTGGCTTTCCCCAGTAGTTCAAGGTTCTGTCCAATCTTTTTCTCAATGGAATCCCCCATGGTCAATAGAATGGTGAGACCGGCAAGGCCAAGCGCTACAGCTAAAAGCACAGCCTGGTAGCGGCCCCTATTTCTGATGACCTGCCTGGAGGAAATGATAAGTAGATCAACGATTACCATGAGAGATTGATTTACAAACTCGCGGATTAATTTGCCATTTTTTGGCTGGGTAAAGAACAGGGCTTTGCTGTTCTGGGTTCTCAAAAATGAAGGAGACGCTTATAGCCACCCGTGATCTTTGTACCAGGAGAAAGTATTAATCAAACTGTTTTTAAGATCATTTTGAGCAACCCACCCGAAGTCCCTATAGGCCGACTCCGGAGAACAGATCCAGTACAATTGATCCATTTCCTGAATTTTTTCGGTTCTGAGTAGAGAGGGTCTACCAGTCAGCTTTCCTGCCAGATCTGATATTAGACCA